>NZ_JBFTND010000027.1:0-44470 GCF_056397305.1 Cupriavidus sp. 05N40 | reverse complement strand
CGGCCGATCTTCGCCTGGGTGATCGCCATCATCCTGATGCTGTCGGGCCTGGCGGCGACGGTGACGCTGCCGATCGCCCAGTACCCGACCATCGCGCCGCCGGCCATCCAGATCAGCGCGACCTACCCCGGCGCATCGGCCAAGACGSTGGAGRACASCGTCACGCAGGTGATCGAGCAACAGATGAGCGGCCTGGACCACCTGCTCTACCTGGCCTCCACCAGCGACGATTCGGGCACCGCCACCATCACCCTGACCTTCGCCGCCGGCACCAACCCCGACATCGCGCAGGTGCAGGTCCAGAACAAGCTGCAGCTCGCCACGCCGTTGCTGCCGCAGGTGGTGCAGCAGCTCGGCACCAAGGTGACGAAATCGAGCAGCAGCTTCCTGCTGATCCTGGCCTTCGTGTCGCAGGACGGCAGCATGAACCGCTACGACCTGACCAACTACGTGGCCTCGAAGATACTGGACCCGATCAGCCGCATCGACGGCGTGGGCACGGTAACGCTGTTCGGCTCGCAGTTCGCCATGCGGGTCTGGCTCGATGCCACCAAGCTCAACAACTACAGCCTGACCCCGCTCGACGTGAAGGCCGCCGTGCTTGCGCAGAACGTGCAGGTGGCCGGCGGCAGCCTGGGCGGCACGCCTTCCGTGCCCGGGCAGATGCTGCAGGCCACCATCACCGAAGCCACGCTGCTGCAGACGCCGGACCAGTTCGGCAACATCCTGCTCAAGGTCAACACCGACGGCTCCCAGGTGCGCCTCAAGGATGTGGCCCGCATCGAGCTGGGCGGCGAGACCTATAACTTCGACACCAAGTACAACGGGCAACCGACCGCGGCCTTCGGCATCCAGCTGGCCACCGGCRCCAACGCGCTGAATACCGCCAAGTCCATACGCGCCAAGATTGCCGAGCTGCAGCGCTACGCCCCGAACGGGCTGGCGGTGGAATACCCGTACGACATCACGCCGTTCGTCACGCTGTCCATCGAGGAAGTGATCAAGACGCTGATCGAGGGCATCGTGCTGGTGTTCCTGGTCATGTACCTGTTCCTGCAGAACCTGCGCGCCACGCTGATCCCCACCATTGCCGTGCCGGTGGTGCTGCTGGGCACGTTCGCGGTGATGTCGGTGGTGGGCTTCTCGATCAACACGCTGTCCATGTTCGGCCTGGTGCTGGCCATCGGCCTGCTGGTCGACGATGCCATCGTGGTGGTGGAAAACGTCGAGCGGGTGATGGCCGAAGAAGGACTGTCCCCGCGCGACGCCACGCGCAAGGCCATGGACCAGATCACCGGCGCGCTGGTGGGCGTGGCCCTGGTGCTGTCCGCGGTGTTCGTGCCGGTGGCGTTCTCGGGCGGTTCGGTGGGCGCCATCTACCGGCAGTTCTCGCTGACCATCGTGGCCGCCATGATCCTGTCCGTGCTGGTCGCCCTGATCCTCACACCGGCGCTGTGCGCCACCATGCTCGAACCGATTCCCAAGGGCCATCATGACGAGAAGACCGGCTTCTTCGGCTGGTTCAACCGTAATTTCGCCAGGGGCCAGCAGAAGTACCACGGCGGCGTGATCCATGTGATCCGGCGCTCCGGGCGCTGGCTGGTCATCTACGTGCTGGTGATCGTGGCGGTGGGCTACCTGTTCCTGCGCCTGCCCAAGGCCTTCCTGCCCGAGGAAGACCAGGGCACGATGTTCGTGCTGGTGCAGGCACCGGTGGGCTCCACGCAGGAACGGACCGCCAAGGTACTGGCGGACGTGCAGGACTACCTGCTGACGCAGGAGAAGGACGTGGTGGAGGCGGTGCTGACCGTCAACGGCTTCAGCTTCGCGGGCCGCGGCCAGAACTCCGGCCTGGTGTTCGTGCGCATGAGAGACTTCAAGGAACGCGAATCCGCCAACCTGAAGGCGCCGGCGCTGGTGGGCCGCATCTTCGGGCACTTCGCGTCCTACAAGGACGCCAATATCTTCCCGCTGAATCCGCCCTCGATCCCGGAGCTCGGCACCGCAGCCGGCTTCGACTTCGAGTTGCAGGACCGCGCCGGCGTCGGCCACGAGAAGCTGATGGAAGCGCGCAACATGCTGCTCGGGATGGCGGCCAAGGATCCGTTGCTGGCGCAGGTACGCCCCAACGGCCTGAACGACACGCCGCAGTTCAAGGTCAGTATCGACCGCGAGAAGGCCAATGCGCTGGGCATCGACGCCATCAACATCGACCAGACCTTTTCCACGGCCTGGGCCTCGCAGTACATCAACAACTTCCTCGATGTCGACAACCGCATCAAGAAGGTCTACATCCAGGGCGAAGCACGCTTTCGCATGAATCCCGAGGACCTCGGCGCCTGGTATATCCGCAACCAGTCCGGCGGCATGGTGCCGTTTGGCGCGTTCGCCACCGGCAAGTGGATCTACGGCTCGCCCAAGCTGGAACGCTACAACGGCATTCCGGCCGTCGAGATCCAGGGCGCCGCCGCGCACGGCAAGTCGACCGGCCAGGCCATGCAGGCCATCGAAGCCATCGCCGCCAAGCTGCCGGCCGGCATCGGCTACGAATGGACCGGCCTGTCCTACCAGGAAATCCAGTCCGGCTCGCAGGCGCCGATCCTGTACGGCATTTCCATCCTCTTTGTGTTCCTGTGCCTGGCGGCGCTGTATGAAAGCTGGTCGATCCCGTTCTCCGTGATCATGGTGGTGCCGCTCGGCGTGCTTGGCGCATTGCTGGCGGCCACCCTGCGCGGGCTGGAAAACGACGTGTTCTTCCAGGTCGGCCTGCTGACCACCGTAGGCTTGTCGGCCAAGAACGCCATCCTGATCGTGGAGTTCGCGCGCGACCTGCGCGACCAGGGCATGAGCACGCTGGATGCCGCGGTGGAAGCCGCGCGCCAGCGGCTGCGCCCGATCCTGATGACCTCGCTGGCGTTCATCCTCGGCGTGATGCCGCTGGCCGTGAGCAACGGCGCCGGCTCGGGCAGCCAGCACGCCATCGGCACCGGCGTGATCGGCGGCATGGTGACCGCCACCTTCCTGGCCATCTTCATGATCCCGATGTTCTTCGTGGTGATCGGCAAGTTCAGCAAGGTGAAGGCGAAGCCCGGTTCGCACCCCGCGGCCCCGGCGGCGCCGGACGACCCGGGCGGCGGCAGCGACGGCGGCGGCGCGYCGCGGGAGGGCCACTGACATGCGCAGGCACGCACTGATGACGGCCGCCGCGGCCATCCTGGCCGCCGGCTGCACGCTCGCGCCGAAGTACGAGCGCCCCGCGGCGCCGGTGGCGCCCGCCTTCCCCAGCGGGGGCGTCTACGACCAGCAGCCAGGCCCGGCGCAGGACAGCACCGGCGGCACCGTGAGCGCGGGCGCCACGCCGGCGCCGGAGATCGGCTGGCGCGACTTCTTCGCCGATACGCGCCTGCAGCGCATCCTCGAACTGGCGCTGAAGAACAACCGCGACCTGCGCGTCTCGGTGCTCAATATGGAAGCCGCGCGCGCCCAGTACCAGATCACGCGCGCCGCCCTGTTCCCCGCGCTGGACGCGGTGGCCTCGGGCAGCCGTGCGCGCACGCCCGAGAATCTTTCCATCGCCGGCAGGACCATCAGCAGCGAATATTCGGTCGGGCTGAGCGCGTCGTGGGAGATCGATTTCTTCGGCCGCATCCGCAGCCTCAAGGACCAGGCGCTGGCGCAATACCTGGCGCTGGCGCAAACCCGCAAGGCGGCGGAGATCGCGCTGCTGTCGTCGGTCGCGGACCAGTACCTCGCCATGCTTGCCTTCGACGACGCGCTCACCGTCACGCGCAATACGCTGGTGAGCGCGCAGGAGTCGTTCCGCATCACCAAGCTACAGTTCGAGGTCGGTACCGGCTCGGAGCTGGACCTGCGCCAGGCCGAAGGCGTGGTCGAACAGGCCAGCGCCAACCTGGAGTCGCAAAGCCGCCTGCGCGCGCAGGCGGAAAATGCCCTGGTGCTGCTGGTGGGCGAACCGCTGCCGGGCGACCTTCCTCCCGGCCTGCCGCTCAACAGTCAGGCCTTGCTGACGGATATCCCCGCGGGGCTGCCGTCGGACCTGCTGACACGGCGCCCCGACATCGCCGCCGCCGAACAATCGCTGCTGGCCGCCAACGCCAATATCGGCGCGGCGCGCGCGGCCTTCTTTCCGCGGGTCGTGCTCACCGGCAGCGCCGGCACGCTCTCGCCCACGCTGGGCGGCCTGTTCAAGCCCGGCTCCGGCGCCTGGTCGTTCGCCCCGCAGATCACCCTGCCGATCTTCGAAGGCGGCCGCAACATCGCCAACCTCGACCTGGCCCAGGTGCAGAAGCGCATCGAGATCGCCAACTACGAGAAGGCCATCCAGAGCGCCTTCCGCGAAGTCTCCGACGGCCTGGCGGCGCGCGGCACCTTCGACAGGCAGATCCGCTCGCTGGAGCGCTTCACCGGCTCGCAGGAACGCCGGCTGGCATTGTCCGACCTGCGCTACCGCAACGGCGTCGACAGCTACCTGGCCGTGCTGACCGCGCAGACCGACCTCTACAACGCGCAGCAGTTGCTGATTACCGCGCGCCTGCAGCGGCTGACCAACCTGGTGGACCTGTACCAGTTTCTCGGCGGCGGGTGGATCGAACGGGCCGGCGACGCGCCACGGCCAGCGGATGCGCCGGCGGACTACAGCAGCGCGCAGGCGCAGGGGACGTCCACAGCGCCTTAGAAGCGGGGAAGATGTCCGTGCCGGTCCGCGCGCCGCGGGCTTTGAGGCTCCGGGGCCGCGCCTGCCGCAGACCTAGAGGCGCTGGCAGCTATAGGCCTCGGTCCGGTACGGAAAGGCCACGCTGGCCTTGCCGGCCAGTGCCGGGCTGCCGTCGATCACGGCCTGCAGCCGCGCCCGCACCGCGTCCTGTCCGGCGGCGGGCAGCGAGGCGATGAAACTGACCGACATCACCCGGTCGATGATCACTTGCTGCGCCGGCCCGACATGCTCGTAAGGCAGGCTGGCCAGGCCCAGTTCGCCAAACCCTGGGGCGGGAAACACCGCCTTCCAGTCGCCTTTGTAGAAGCGCGGGGCGTCGCCCTCGTAAGGCGTCATGATGGCGGTCAGCTGCGCCACCCAGTCGACCGACTCATCGCGCACGTTCCACACCAGGCCAAGCTTGCCGCCCGGCCGCAGGACGCGTGCGATCTCGGCCATGGCGGCGTGGTTGGCGAACCAGTGGAAGGCCTGCGCGCAGACCACGGCGTCGACGCTGGAATCCGGCAGCGGGATGGCCTCGGCGGTGCCCTCGAGCGCCTGCACGGCCGRCAGCGCGGCGCTGAGCTGGGCGCGCATGGCGGCAACCGGCTCGACGGCGACGACCGTGGCCCCGGTGGCCTGCAGCAGACGGCTGAACTTGCCGGTGCCGGCGCCCAGGTCCAGCACGGTCCTGCCTGCGCGCAAGCCGAGTTCCTGGTCCAGCCAGCCCGCCAGCGCGGGCGGATAGTCCGGGCGTCCGCGGGCGTAGGTATCGGCCTGGCTGGAAAAGCCCTGGGCGGCGGCGTGGTGGATGTCGGTCATGGGTGCGCGGTCTCCGGATGCGGGGAAATGGGCGCTCCGGGCCGAATGCGCTGCGAGGACGGCCCGGGAAGCGGCGGCGCCGGGCGGCGCGCGGTCAAAACCCGGGGAGTCTTGCCGTCGCGGCGGCGGCAAGCCGAGAAATTACGCCGTTCAGGCCGCAATCGCAAGGGCCGGCCGGGTTTTGCGGCGCGCGCATCTCGTGCTACCGTAGCGCAGACTGCATCGGAAGCCCGTGGCTGACCGCCCCCAATTGGACCTCGACAACCTGTTCTTCATTGGTTTCATGGCAGCCGGCAAGTCCACCATCGGCAGGAAGGTGGCGCGCCGGCTCGGACGGCCTTTTTTCGATTGCGACCACGAAATCGAAGCACGCTGCGGCGTGCGCATCGCGACGATCTTCGAGCTGGAGGGCGAGGAAGGCTTCCGCGAGCGCGAAACCCGCATGCTCGACGAGCTGACCCGGCACCGGGGCATCGTGCTGGCCACCGGCGGCGGCGCGGTGCTGCGCGCGGAAAACCGCGCGATGCTGCGCTCGCGCGGCTGCGTGGTCTACCTCAGCGCCTCGTCCGCCGAACTATGGCATCGCGCGCGYCGCAACCAGAACCGGCCGCTGTTGCGAGGCGCCAATCCGCGCGCCACGCTCGAAGCCCTTTACCTGCTGCGCGACCCGCTCTATCGCGAGACGGCGCACCTGGTCATGCCTTCTCACGGCGATAGCGTGGCGAATGCAGCCACCAGGGTGATCGAGCGGCTCGGGCTCGGGCTCGACGGCCAGGCCGGATTGCCGCACACGGATCCGGAGCCAGGCTGACCCGCCGGCGCCGGCGCCGGGAGAGGCCGCCCCGGGGGCATCCATCAATGCTGCATGCCCCAGCGCCGCACCGTCACGCGCTCGAGCGTGCGGAACACCAGGTTCTCCACCAGCAGGCCGATCAGGATCACCATGGCCAGGCCGGCGAAGACGCGGTCGGTGTACAGCTCGTTGCGGTTCTGGAAGATGTACCAGCCCAGCCCGCCCTTGCCCGACGACGCGCCGAACACCAGTTCCGCCGCGATCAGCGTGCGCCAGGCGAAGGCCCAGCCGATCTTCAGGCCCGACAGGATGGCCGGCAGCGCCGCCGGCACCAGGATCAGCAGCACGTAGCGCAACCCGCGCAGGCCGTAGTTGCGCCCGGCCATGCGCAGCGTGGCCGGCACGCCGCGAAAGCCCGCATAGGTATTGAGAGCGAGCGGCCACAGCACCGAGTGGATCAGCACGAACACCAGGCTCTTGCTGCCGAGCCCGAACCACAGCAGCGCCAGCGGCAGCAGCGCGATGGCCGGCAACGGATTGAACATGGACGTGAGGGTATCCAGTACATCGCGGCCAAGCTCGGTGGAAACGGCCGCCGTGGTCAGCACGAAGGCCAGCACGATGCCGCCGGCATAGCCCTGCAGCAACACGGAGAGCGACACGCCCGCCTTGGACAGCAGCTCCCCGTTGCCGATGCCTTCGGCAAACGCGCGCGCGGTGGCAAGGAAGGTGGGCAGCAGCAGGTCGTTGTCCTGCACGCGGGCGATGGCCTCCCACAGGCAGGCCAGCACCACCAGGATCAGGGTCTTGCGCAGCCAGCCCTGCTGCCACAGGCGCTGCGGCCAGGGCAAGGCGCGCGCCACCGGCAAGGCGGTGAAGGGTTCGAGCTTGCGCTCGTATTCGGGGCGCACCACGGTGGTGGCGGCGAGGCTTGGGGTCGCTTGGCTCATGATCGGTCCTGGCGGGCGCTCAGCGCGCCTGCGCGGTGCGTGCCGGCGCGCTCGCCGCATGCGGCGCTTCGTCGAACAGCAGGTGGTGGATGCGCTGGGCGGTGGCCTGGAATTCCGCGCCGCCCTGGCTGGCGAGGTCGTACTGGTGGCTGTTCAGCTCGGCCCGCACGCGGCCCGGATGCGGCGACAGCAGCAGGATGCGGCTGCCCACCACCAGCGCTTCCTCGATGGAGTGGGTGACGAACAGCAGCGTGAAGGCCGCGTCCTGCCACAGCGCCAGCAACTCTTCCTGCATGCGCCGGCGCGTGAGCGCGTCGAGCGCGGCGAAGGGCTCGTCCATCAGCAGTACCTTGGGCCGCATTGCCAGCGCGCGCGCGATGGCCACGCGCTGCTTCATGCCGCCCGACAAGGTATGCGGGTAGGCATCGGCAAACTGCGCCAGCCCTACCTTCTCGAGAAAATGCAGCGCGCATTCCGAGGCCTCGCGGCGCGACATGCCGCGCGAACGCACCAGCGGGAACATTACGTTCTGCCGCACGGTCTTCCACGGCGGCAACTGGTCGAACTCCTGGAACACCACGATGCGGTCCGGGCCCGGCGCGCGCACCGGCACGCCGTCGAGCCGGATCTCGCCCTCGCACGGCGGCACGAAGCCGGCCACCGCCTTGAGCAGCGTCGACTTGCCGCAGCCCGACGGGCCCAGCAGCACGAAGCGGTCCGCCGCGTGCACGTCGAAGCTGACCTGGTGGGTGGCGCGCACCACGCGCTCGGGGGTGCGGTACTCGAGCGAGACACCGTCGACCTGCAACAGCGGCGCGGCGCCCGTGGTCGCGCGGGTGGAAACCACGCGCAGAGGCTGCACGGACATATCAGCTACCTTGTGCGGTGACCGGATCCTGGAAGAAATAGTCCTGCCAGGATTTCGGCTGATTGCGGATGGCGCCTACGCGGTGCATGAACTCGGCCAGCGCGAAGGTGTTCTGCGGCGCCACCTTGAACTGCACCTGCGGGTTCTTCAGGATCCTGACCAGCAGCGCGCGGTCGATCTTGGCCTTGTTGACGCGGATATACAGGTCGGCCGCCGCTTCCGGATTGGCGGTGGCGAACTTCGCGGCTTCGGCCAGCGCGTCGACGAAGGCGCGGTAGGTCTTGGGGTTGTCGTTACGGAATTTCTCGGTGGCGTACAGCACCGTGGCCGAGCTCGGGCCGCCCAGCACGTCGTACGAATTCAGCACGATGCGCGCGTTGGGATTGCCGGCCAGTTCCTGTTCCTGGAACGGCGGGTTGCCGAAGTGGCCGCTGATCTCGGTACCGCCGGCGATGATGGCGGCAGCCGCGTCCGGGTGCGGCACGGCCACCGTCCATTTGTCCAGGCGATTGAATTCCTTGTCGCCCCACTGCTTGGCCGCGGCCAGTTGCAGTACGCGCGACTGCACCGAGACCGACACCGCCGGCAGCGCGATGCGGTCCTTGTCGGTAAAGTCCGCGATGGTCTTCACCTTGGGATTGTTGCTGACCAGGTAGTAGGGAAAGTTGCCCAGCGACGCCACGCCCTTCACGTTCTGCTTGCCGTGCGTGCGGTCCCACACCGTCAGCAGGGGCCCCACGCCGGCGCCGGCGATGTCGATGGCGCCCGACAGCAGCGCATCGTTGATGGCCGCGCCGCCCGAGAGCTGGGTCCACTCCACCTTGATGTCCACGCCCTGCTGCTTGCCGTGCTTCTCGATCAGTTGCTGGTCGCGCGCCACGTTGAGCAGCAGGTAGACCACGCCGAACTGCTCGGCGACGCGGATCTTGCCTTCGGCATGGGCCGCGCCCGTGACCGCCATGCCGGTGGCCAGCGCCAGCGCGACGGCGCCGCGCTGCCAGCGGGCGGGAAAGAAGCGGGAACGAAACAGGGACATGCGGGACACTCCGTTGGATTCTGGACAGGAAGACCGGGTAAGGAAGACGACGGCGCCGCCTGGGCGCCGGCATCGGGGAAAGGCTCAGACCGGCAGGTCGCCCTCGATGGTGGTGCGGTACATCACGCGGCGCATCTCCGGCGGGCAGCCGGCGGCCAGGTGCAGCAGCGAGCGGTTGTCCCAGAACACCAGGTCGTGCGCCTGCCATTGATGGCGGTAGATATGCTCGGGCTTCACGCTGTGCGCGAACAGTTGCGCCAGCAGGTCGCGGCTTTCATCTTCCGGCAAACCTGCGATGCGCGTGGTGAAGTGCTCGCTGACAAAGAGCGCGCGGCGGCCGGTTTCCGGATGCGTGCGCACCACCGGCTGCAGCACCGGCGCCACCTGCGCGATCTGCTCCGGCGTCAGGTTGGGCCGCCACGGGCTGCGCTGCTGCAGCTCGGCGTACTTGGCCAGGTAAGTGTGCTCGGCCTTGCGCCCTTCCACCGCCGTCTTCAGGTGCGCGGGCAGGGTGTCCCACGCCACATGCATATTGGCAAACAAGGTATCGCCGCCTTCGGCGGGCAGTTCCTGCGCATGCAGCAGCGAGCCGAGGCTCGGCTTCTCCTTGTACGAGAGATCGGAATGCCAGAAATGCCCCGCATCACCCAGGCCGATCGGCTTGCCGTCCTTGAGCACGTTGGAGACGATCAGGATTTCCGGATGTCCGGCCAGCTGGAACTGATGCAGCACATGGATCTGCAGCGGGCCGAAGCGGCGGCTGAAGGCGATCTGCTGGTCGGGCGTGATGCGCTGGTCGCGAAACACCACCACGTGGTAGTCGAGATGCGCGCGATGGATGCGTGCGAAGTCCTCGGCCGAGAGCGGCGCGGACAGGTCCAGGCCGACGATCTCGGCGCCCAGCGGGGCATCGAAGGGACGGATCTCGAAAGTGCCGGGGCGGGCTGAAAGCGCTGCGCTGGCTGGCGTGCTCGGCGCGGTGTGGGTTCCAATCGTCATGACGGGCTCGGGGGTACGAAAGTGCGGTCTGATCTATGCGGATCTATGCGGATCTATGCGGATCTATGCGGACCGGTAGGTGCGGTGCCATGCTCCGGCAAAAGGAGTGCCCCGCACTGCTTGGTTTCAAGCCTTGCACTTTAGTGACCACCGGGTAGTGCGGTCAACGAAGGATAGTGGCGGGTCTTATCTGTTTATCGCATATCGCCTGGCCGATACGCTCAGGATCCCCCGACCTTGCCGTCCACCACGAAGCCATCGCGATTGGGCATGCGCACGCGCGGCAACGAGCGCGCGTCCAGCACGGCGTCGTCCCGCACGATCCCGTTCAGGTAGAGCAGGTAGGCCGTCACCGAATAGACTTCCTCCGGCTTCAGGCTCTGCGGCGCGTTGTAGGGCATGGCCCGGTTGATGAAATCGAACACCGTGGTCGCATACGGCCAGAAGCTGCCGATGGTCTTCAGTGGCGGCTTGCCTCCCTCCTGCGCGTTGTTCAGCGTCCCCTGCCCGCCGACCAGCGCGTCTGCCGGCTTGCCTTCTCCCTTGAGGCCGTGGCACGCGGCGCACTGGCTCTCGTACACCTGCTTGCCGCGCAGGACCGTGCCGCTGCCGGGCGGCAGTCCGGCGCCGTCCGGGGTGACATCGATATTCCAGGCCGCCAGGTCATGCGCGCTGGCGGGCTTGCCGAGATTGTAGGTTTGCGCGTGCGCGCCGCAAGCGGCGAGCGCGAGCAGCCACGCGGCGAGCCGCGGGTGCGATGACTCAGGCGCGTGCATTGGCGACCCTCCCGTCGGCGGACACGCGCCAGGCCTGGATCGCGTTGTAGTGATAGGTGGACTCGTAGCCGCGCTGCGCGACCAGTTGATCGGGCAAGGGCTGCACGTTGCCGGCCTCGTCGACGGCGCGGCTCTGCAGCACCGCGGGGCCGCCATCCCAATGCCACGGCAGGCGAAAGCGCGTGAGCGCGCGGTCCAGCACGGGATCCTGCAATTGCGCCTGGCTCCAGCTGCGCCCGCCGTCGACGCTGACATCGACGCGCTTCACGCGGCCGTGGCCGCTCCACGCCAGGCCGGAGATCTCGTAGAAGCCCTTGTCGCGCAATTGATGGTCGGGTGCGGGAAAGGTGATGACGGACTTGACGTCCATCAGGAAGGTGAACTGGCGCGCGCTGCCGTCGGGCAGCGAATCGGTGTACTTGGAGGTCTCCTCGCGCGTCATGAACGGCGCGCGGCCCAGCTTCAGGCGGCGCAGCCACTTGATGCTCATATTGCCTTCGAAGCCGGGCAGGAACAGCCGCAGCGGATAGCCATGCTCGGGCCGCAGCATCTCGCCGTTCTGCGCGTAGACCAGCAGCGCATCCTGCTGCAGCTTGGCCAGCGGCACGCTGCGTGTCATGGACGCGGCATCCGCGCCTTCAGCCAGGACCCAGGCGGCCTCCGGCCGCACGCCCACTTCTTCCAGCACCACCGAGAGTGGCACGCCGGTCCATTCGCAGCATGACAACAGGCCATGGCTGAGCTGCACCGAGGAGGCGCTGGGCGCGCGCCACTCGCGGCCGGTATTACCCGAGCACTCCAGGAAATGGATGCGCGACACCGAAGGCAGGCGCACCAGGTCCTCCATGGTGAAGATGCGCGGCCGGTCGACCAGGCCATGCACGGCAAGCCGGTGCTGCGCCGGATCGATCAGCGGGATGCCGGCGTGGTGGCGCTCGAACACCAGCCCGGTCGGCGTGATGATGCCGCGCAGGTCCTGCAGCGGCGTCATCGACGAGTTGGCGCCGGGCATCGGTGCCGCGCCGCGGTTGCGGCGGATCACGTTTTTCTCGAAGTCCGAGGGCTGGCCGTAGGCGCGCCACAACACCGGCTCGCCGGGCGTGCGCGACCATGGCGGCACGCTCAACGCCTGCGCCTGCGCCTGCGCCGCCGCGGGCGCGCCGGCGGCAAGCGCGCCGGCGCCCAGGGCACCGGCCGCGCCAAGGCCTGCGCCGTGCCGCAGGAAGCGGCGCCGCGCGAGCTGCGGGGGCATTTTCTTGTTGTTCTCGTTGGTCATTGGCTTTGCTCTTGCGCGTGGGCTCGTGTCGGCGGCGCATCGGAAATGGCGCACTCTAAGCCAGCGCGCACCCGCGCGGAAGGAAGGAAAACGCATGCGCATATGCGCTGCGCCACCGCGCCGCGCCGCACCGGTGCATATGCGCGCAGCCGATAACCAAAGCCAAAAACATTCCTTCTGCCGCGCCGCGGGCGCCGCGTATCTTGGGAGCCGTCGATGAACTTCTCACTGCTTTGCACAGGAACCCGAACACAATGGCACTCACGCGACGAAGCCTGCTTAAACGCCTTGCCTGGTCCGGCCTCGGTGCCGCCGCCGCGTCCAGCCCGCTGAGCGTATTCAGCGCCACCGGCGCCGCCCGCCCGGAAGTGATCCGCATCGGCGTGGCGCAACCCGCCACCGGCACCCCGCCCAGCTTCGCCGGCAGCTCGATGGCCATCGCGCATGCGCGCGGCTGGCTGGAAGAAGCGTTCAAGCCAGCCGGCACGCGCGTCGAGTGGTTCTTCTTCAAGGGCGCGGGCCCGGCGGTGAATGAAGCGCTCAGCACGAAGCAACTGGATTTCGCCATGCAGGGCGACCTGCCCGCCATCGTGGCGCGCGCGGCGGGCCTGAAGACACGGCTGATACTGGCCACCGGCGTGCGCACCAATATCTATATCGGCGTGCCGCCGGACTCACCGCTCAAGACCGTGGCGGACCTGCGCGGCAAGCGCGTGTCGCTGTTCAAGGGCACCAATATGCATCTGCCGGCGCTGCGCCTGCTCGAGGCCAACGGCCTCGGCGAGAAGGACCTGCGCCTGCTCAACCTGGACACCGCCAGCTATCTCGCCGCGCTCACCACGCGCGACCTGGATGCCGCCATCGGCGCGATGGACATCCTGCGCCTGCGCGACAAGGGCGCGGTGCGCATCCTCTATTCGAGCAAGAACCAGTCACCCGTCTATACGCGCCAGAGCCATGTGCTGGTAACCGACGACTTCGCCGGCAAATACCCGGAGGCCACCCAGCACCTGGTCAAGGCCGCGGTGCAGGCCGCGCGCTGGTCCTCCGACGAGAAGAACCGCGAAGACGTGCTGCGCACCTGGGCACGCGCCGGCACGCCGTACGAACACTGGAAGGAAGACTATGAAGGCGAGCCGCTGCGCGTGCGCCTGAACCCCAATTTCGATCCCTTCCTGGTGGGCCGCTACAAGGATGCCACCGAGCAGGCCTACCGGCTGCGCCTGTCGCGCGCCAAGTTCGATGTGGACCAGTGGATCGACACGCGCTTCCTCAAGGCCGCGCTGGACGACCTGAGCCTGCAGAGCTACTGGCCGGTCTACCAGCCCAACGGCAAGATCCTCGGAGCCTGACGCAATGGCGGCCAACGAGACCCTGACGCTGCCCGGGCAGGCCGGCGCGGCCTCCGTAGCGGATATCGAGCCAGGGCGCGCCTGGCGCCCCGGGCGGCAACACCTGGCGTGGCTGCTGGCCTGGCCGTTGCCGCTGGCGCTGCTGCTGGCCTGGTACGTGGCGGCACGCTTCGAATGGATTCCCCCGCAGGTACTGCCCGCGCCCGACGCGGTGTGGCACACGCTGAGCGATCTCTACGCGAGCGGCGAGCTGCAGGCCAACCTGGCCGTGAGCGCGGTGCGCGTGGCCGGCGGCTTTGCCCTCGGCCTGGCCGGCGGCCTCGCGCTGGGCGTGGCGATGGGCCTGTCGCCGAACTTCCGCGACTACGTCTATCCCACCTTCAAGGCCTTCAGCCAGGTGCCGGTGCTGGGATGGCTGCCACTGCTGATGCTGCTGGTGGGCATCGACGAGGCGCTCAAGATCATCCTGATCGCCAAGGCCTCGCTGGTGCCGATCGCGCTCAATACCTACAAGGGCATCCAGAACGTGCCCACGCGCTATATCGAGGTGGCGCGCGTGCTGCGCTTCACGCGCTGGCAGATGTTGTCGCGCGTGGTGTTCCCCGCGGCCGCCGCGCCGATCTGGAACGGCATCCGCTACGGCCTCACGCATGCATGGCTGGCACTGGTGGTGGTGGAGCTGCTGGCCTCGTCCGAGGGGCTGGGCTACATGATCGTGTACGGCCGCCAGCTGTTCCAGCTCGACATGGTGATCGCCGCGGTGATCGTGGTGGGGGTGGTCGGCTTCGCGCTGGACAAGGCGCTGGCACTGGCCGAGGCGGCGGTGCTGCGCTGGCGCAAGCCCGGTCTCTGAAGCAACCGAAGCGAAGGACCCAAGATGACAGAATCGTTTGCGCGCACCCTGCGCACCCTGCGCATTCCCCGGCCGCTGCGCGGCTGGATCCTGCCGCTTGCCCTGGTGGTGCTGTGGTGGGCCGCGGTGCGCTTCGGCTGGAGCACCTCGCCGCTGCTGGTGCCGGTCTCCAAGGTATGGGACACGGCGGTGCAGCAGGTGCGCAGCGGCGCCCTGTTCGACGCGCTGCGCGCCAGCCTGTGGCGCGACCTCGCCGGCTTCGCGCTGGGCGCCAGCGTTGGCCTGCTGTTCGGCGCCGCGCTGGGGCTCTCGCGCCTGCTCGAGCAGGTGGCCGGGCCGACCTTCCACACCGTCAAGCAGATCTCGCTGTTCGCGTGGATCCCGCTGATCTCGGTGTGGTTCGGGCTTGGCGATACGGCCAAGGTCGTGTTCCTCTCGCTGGCGGCCTTCTTTCCGGTGGTGCTCAACACCTTCGAGGGCATCCGCGGCGTGCCGGCCGATCTGCTGGAAGTGGCGCGCGTGCTGAAGTACTCGCGCTGGCAGGTGCTGCTGCGCGTGGTGCTGCCGGCGGCCTCGCCGTCGATCTTCGCCGGCATCCACCTGGCGCTGATCTATGCGTGGCTGGCCACGCTCGGCGCCGAGTACCTGCTGGTGGCCGGCAAGGGCATCGGCAACACCATGGTCGACGGCCGCGAGAACTTCTGGATGGACCTGGTGCTGTTCGGCGTGATCGTGGTGGGGCTGGTCGGCTTCACGCTGAACTGGCTCGCCAGCCGCATCGAGGGTCGCCTGCTGGCATGGCGCGGCCGCTCCGTCGCGGCATTCTAGGAGGCACGATCAGAGAGATCCCGGAGGCGTTGCGCGGCCTTGCCGCACCCGCCTGCACTGTCAGCGGCCGCGCGCCTGGCCGGGCCCGCTTCGCTTCTCTCTGATCGCGCCGCCCACCCAATTCCTCTTCGCACTACCGAACACTTTTCCGGAGAACCACATGGCCCACGCCGGCACGCTCAGCATCGAGCACCTGCGCAAGCAATACCAGGTCAAGGGCGCGCCCCTGCCTGTTCTTGAGGACATCACGCTGTCGATCGCCCCGGGCGAGTTCGTCAGCATCGTCGGCGCCAGCGGCTGCGGCAAATCCACCCTGCTGCGGCTGGTGGTCGGCCTGGAGGAGGACTACAAGGGCGAGATCCTGCTCGACGGCAAGCGCGTGGCCGGCACCAGCCTGGACCGCGGCATCGTGTTCCAGGAGCACCGGCTGTTCCCGTGGCTGACGGTGGAGCAGAACATCCGCATGGCCCTGCTCAACGCCAACCTCACCGAGACCGACAAGCGCCGCACCGTGCGCGAGCATATCGAGCTGGTGGGCCTTGCCGGCTTCGAGACCGCCTTCCCGCACCAGCTCTCCGGCGGCATGTCGCAGCGCGTGGCGATCGCGCGCGCACTGGTCACGCGCCCCGAGATCCTGCTGCTCGACGAGCCGTTCGGCGCGCTCGACGCGCTCACCCGCGCCTATCTCCAGCAGGAGCTGCACCGCATCTGGCAGGCCGAGGGCATCACCATGATCCTGGTCACCCACGACGTGGAGGAAGCCATCTACCTGGGCGACCGCGTGGTGGTGATGGAGCCGCGCCCGGGCCGCATCCGGCGCATCCTGCCGGTGCCGCTGGCACACCCGCGCGACCGCGCCTCCGCGTCCTTCGCGCGCGTCAAGGACGATGTGCTGCAGGAGTTCACCGGGCGCCCGGCCGATCTCGCCGAAGCGCCGATCAAGCGCGAGCCGGATGTGGACGCCACCCGGCTGCCGCCCCATATCCGCTTCGCGATCTGACGTACCCGCCGCACGCAAGATACCCACAGGAGAATCTCATGACCCAGCAGCAAGCCGCAACGCAAGTCGAACTCGACATCCACCCGGTAGCCGGGCGCATCGGCGCGGAGATCCGCGGCCTGCGCCTGGCGCCGGATCTCGATTCCGCCACCTTCGGCGCCGTGCGCGCGGCCCTGCTGCGCCACAAGGTACTGTTCTTCCGCGGCCAGGATCACCTGGACGATGCCGCGCAGGAAGGCTTCGCCAGCCGCTTCGGCACGCCGGTGCCCCATCCCACCGTGCCTTCGCGCGACGGCACGCGCTTCCTGCTCGAACTCGATTCCGAGCACGGCGGGCGCGCCAACTCGTGGCATACCGACGTCACCTTCGACCTGGCCTATCCCCAGGTTTCGGTGCTGCGCGGCGTGACCATCCCGGCCGCCGGCGGCGACACCGTATGGGCCAACACGGCCGCCGCCTACCAAGATCTGCCCGAAAGCCTGCGCGAGCTGGCCGACCGCCTGTGGGCGCTCCACACCAACGACTACGACTACGCCGCCACCCGCAACACGGTCAGCACCGAAGCCATCAAGCGCTACCGCGAGGTCTTCACCTCGGCCATCTACGAAACCGAGCACCCGGTGGTGCGCGTGCACCCGGAAACCGGTGAACGCACGCTGGTGCTGGGGCACTTCGTCAAGAAGCTGCTGGGCTATTCGGCCTCCGACTCGCAACACCTGGTGGCCGTGCTGCAGGACCACGTGCACCGGCTGGAGAACACCGTGCGCTGGCGCTGGCGCGCGGGCGACGTGGCGATCTGGGACAACCGCKCSACCCAGCACTACGCCATCAACGACTACGGCGATGCCAAGCGCGTGGTGCGGCGGGTCACCATTGCCGGCGATGTGCCGGTCAGCGTGGACGGCCGGCACAGCATATCGGTCAAGTCGGGTGCCCCGAAGCACGGCGAATCCGCCAACCATGCGGGGGCCGCCCGCGCCGCTGCGTAAGCGGCCCGGACCGATCCCGGAGTCATCGATGAGCCAGACAACACCGCGGCGCCAGCTCAGCCTGGGCGCCTTCCTGCAAGCCACCGGCCACCACGTGGCCGGCTGGCGTCACCCCGGCGCCGAGCCCGATGCCGGGCAAAGCCTGGCCCACTATGTGCGGCTGGCACAGCGCGCCGAGGCCGCCGCCTTCGACACGATATTCCTGGCCGACGGCGTGGCGATCCGCACGCTCGACGACACCACCCTGCCGCGCAGCGCGCGTGCCGCCACCTTCGAGCCGCTCACGCTGCTGTCGGCGCTGGCGGCGGTGACGCAGCGCATCGGCCTGGTGGCGACCGTCTCCACCACCTACAACGAGCCCTTCCACGTGGCGCGCAAGTTCGCCTCGCTCGACCACCTCAGCGGCGGGCGCGCCGGCTGGAACGTGGTCACCTCGTGGTCCGACGCGGAAGCACGCAACTTCAGCCTCGACAAGCATCCCGAGCACGCCGACCGCTACGCGCGCGCCGAGGAATTCGTCGACGTGGTGACGGGCCTGTGGGACACGTGGGAAGACGACGCCTTTCTCTACGACAAGGACAGCGGCCTGCATTTCGACGCGGACAAGCTGCGCGCGCTCGATCACCATGGCAGGCACTTCCAGGTGCGCGGCCCGCTCAACGTCTCCCGCCCGCCGCAGGGCCATCCGGTGATCGTACAGGCCGGTTCGTCCGAGGCCGGCCAGGAACTGGCCGCGCGCACCGCCGAAGTCATCTTCACCGCGCAGCAATCACTCCAGGACGCGCGCGCGTTCTACCAAGGTCTCAAGGGCCGGATGGCGCGTTATGGCCGCTCGCCCGACCAGCTCAGGATCATGCCCGGCGTGTTCCCGGTGATCGGCCGCAGCGAGGCCGAGGCAAAGGAAAAGTTCGAGGAGCTGCAGAGCCTGATCCACCCGGCCGTCGGCCTCGCCCTGCTATCGCAGAACCTCGGCGGCGTGGATCTGTCAGGCTACCCGCTCGACGGCCCGCTACCCGACGACCTGCCCGAGCCCAACGGCGCCAAGAGCCGCTTCCAGCTGGTGACGGGCCTGGCCCGCAAGGAGGGGCTGACGATCCGACAGCTCTACCTGCGCGTGGCCACCGCGCGCGGGCACTGGTCCATCCACGGCACGCCGCAGAGCATCGCCGACCAGCTCCAGGCATGGTTCGAAGGCGGCGCCGCCGACGGCTTCAACATCATGCCGCCGTGGCTGCCGGGCGGACTCGATGACTTCATCGAACTGGTGTTGCCCGAACTGCGCCGCCGCGGGCTGTTCCGCGAGCGCTACGAAGGCACCACGCTGCGCGAGCACCTGGGGCTGGCGCGGCCGGTGCATCCGCGCGCGGCGGCGCAACAGCGGGCGGCGTAGGAGGCCGGTTCAAGAAGCGCCGGGCGTCGTTGCGCGGCCTTGCCTTGCCCGCTCTCCTGGCCGGGACCGCTTCGCTTCATCCAGGACAAGCTCCAAGGCAGGAAAGGCGGAAAAGCCGGAAAAGGCGGCGAACGCCGCCGTCCGTCCCCGGAAACGACAAAGGCGGCCCGCAGGCCGCCTTTGTCGCTACACCGGGAGGAAGACTCTCAGTGCACCATCATGTTGCTGTTCATGTTGTGCATGATCCACAGCGAACCGGCGACCACGATCACCAGGATCAGCGCGGTGAAGGCCAGGGCCATCACGTTCCAGCGCTGCTCCGAGGAGCGGTCCATGTGCAGGAAGTACACCAGGTGCACGACGATCTGCACCACGGCCAGGCCGAGGATGACGGCCAGCGTGGTGGCGCCGTCCAGCGTGCCGCCCATCACCAGCTTGAACGGGATGACGGTCAGGATGACCGCCAGCACGAAGCCGATGACATAGCCCTTGACGCTGCTGTGGCTGGCGCCGCCGGCGCTGGTGCCATGCGCGCCGTGGCCGGCGGTCGAGACGTTGCTGTGTTCCATTACATCGCTCCCATCAGGTAGACCACGGTGAACACGCCGATCCAGACGATGTCCAGAAAGTGCCAGAACAGCGCGAAGCAAGCCAGGCGCTTGTTCATGGTCGGCGTCAGGCCCTTGCGGGCGATCTGCCAGATCAGCACGGCCATCCACAGCAGGCCGCTGGCCACGTGCAGGCCGTGGGTGCCGACCAGCGTGAAGAACGACGACAGGAAAGCGCTGCGGCCAGGGCCCGCGCCTTCGGCGATCATGTGATGGAACTCGTTGATTTCCATGCCGATGAAGGCCACGCCGAACAGGAAGGTGATGGCCAGCCAGAACTGCAGGCGGGCCTTCTGGCCGTTGTGCAGGGCGACCATCGCCATGCCCGAGGTCAGGCTGGAGAACAGCAGCAGGAAGGTCTCGACCAGGACGTAGTTCAGTTCGAACAGTTCCTTGCCCGAGGGGCCGCCCGCCACTTCACCGCGCAGCACCGCGAAGGCGGCGAACAGACCGGCGAAGATGATGCAGTCGCTCATCAGGTAGACCCAGAAGCCGAACACGGTGTTGGCGCTGGTGTCGTGATGGGCGTGGTCGTGCGAATGGTCATGGGCATGCGCCGGGGCGGCATGCGCGGAATGACGGTCTAGGACTTGTGTAGACATAGGTTTCAGGCCTGCGACGCGACGCGCTGGAAGTGAGTCTTTTCGACTGCCTCGACTTCGCGTGCGGGCACGTAGTAGTCGATATGGTCGTCGTTGCTGCGGAAGATGAAGGACACGATCATGCCCACCAGGCCCACGACGGCCAGCCACCAGATATGCCACGTGGCCGCGAAGCCCAGCACGAAGCTGAACGCGCCCATGTAGAAGCCGGCGCCGGTGTTCTTCGGCATGTGGATCTGCTCGTAGTGCGCTTCCTGCTTGGGCAGCTCGCCACGGGCCTTCATGTCGGCGAAGGCGTCCAGGTCACGCACCACCGGGGTGTGCGCGAAGTTGTAGAACGGCGGCGGCGACGAAGTGGCCCACTCGAGCGTGCGGCCATCCCACGGGTCGCCCGTGACGTCGGCCAGCGCCTTGCGGTTACGCACGCTCACCACGATCTGCAGCACCTGGAACACGATGCCCAGGCCGATCAGCGCGGCGCCGGCCACGGCCGTGTACAGGAACGGGTTCCAGGCCGGGTTGTCGGTGTGGTTCAGGCGACGGGTCATGCCCATGAAGCCGAGCACGTACAGCGGCATGAAGGCCACGTAGAAGCCCACCAGCCAGCACCAGAAGGCGCACTTGCCCAGGCGCTCGTCGAGCTTGAAGCCGAAGGCCTTCGGGAACCAGTAGGTGATGCCGGCCAGGTAGCCGAACAGCACGCCGCCGATGATCACATTGTGGAAGTGGGCGATCAGGAACAGGCTGTTGTGCAGCACGAAGTCGGCTGCGGGCACGGCCATCAGCACGCCGGTCATGCCGCCGATCACGAAGGTGAYCATGAAGCCCAGCGTCCACAGCACCGGCGTGGTCATGCGTACGCGGCCGCGGTACATGGTGAACAGCCAGTTGAAGATCTTCACCCCGGTCGGGATGGAGATGATCATGGTGGTGATGCCGAAGAACGCGTTCACGCTGGCGCCGGAGCCCATCGTGAAGAAGTGGTGCAGYCAGACCAGGAACGACAGCACCATGATGGCCGCGGTCGCGTACACCATGCCCTTGTAGCCGAACAGCTTCTTGCCGGAGAACGTCGAGATGATCTCGGAGAAGATACCGAACGCCGGCAGGATCAGGATGTACACCTCGGGGTGGCCCCAGATCCAGATCAGGTTCACGTACATCATGGCGTTGCCGCCCATCTCGTTCGTGAAGAAGTGCATGCCGAGATAGCGGTCAAGACCCAGCAGGCCCAGCGAGACGGTCAGCACCGGGAAGGCGGCGATGATCAGCACGTTGGTGCACAGCGCGGTCCAGGTAAACACCGGCATGCGCATCAGGGTCATGCCCGGGGCGCGCATCTTGAGGATGGTGACCAGGAAGTTCACGCCGGTGAGCAAGGTGCCCAGGCCCGAGATCTGCAAGCTCCACAGGTAGTAGTCCACCCCCACGCCAGGGCTGAACTGCAGGCCCGACAGCGGCGGATAGGCCAGCCAGCCGGTGCGCGCGAACTCGCCGACGCCCAGCGAGACGTTGACCAGCATGGCGCCGGCCACGAACAGCCAGAAGCTCAGCGTGTTGAGGAACGGGAAGGCCACGTCGCGCGCGCCGATCTGCAGCGGCACGACCAGGTTCATCAGGCCCGTCATCAGCGGCATGGCCACGAAGAAGATCATGATCACGCCGTGGGCGGTGAAGATCTGGTCGTAGTGCTCGGGCGGCAGGATGCCCGGCGAGCCGTTGGTGGACAGCGCCAGTTGCGTGCGCATCATGATGGCGTCGGCAAAGCCGCGCAGCAGCATGATCATCGCCACGGCGGAATACATGATGCCGATCTTCTTGTGGTCGACCGAGGTGAACCATTCATTCCACAACCAACCCCACTTGCGGGTATAGGTAATCAGCGCGAACAGCGCCAGACCACCCAGTGCCACCATCGACAACGTGCCCATGACGATGGGCTCGTGGAACGGAATGGCATCCAAACTCAATTTGCCAAACATCTTTACTCCTAGGAATTCGAGCCCGGCGCCGGCAGGGCGGGCGCGGCCATGGACACCTGGCTGGTGCCGAGGGTGTTGCGCGAGGTGCAGACAGGACCGAACGAGGTACCGTTTCCGGCGATGGCGCCGCCGGTGCCGTCCATGTACTTGTGCAGGATGCCGTGGAACAGCTGCGGATCGACCTTGGCGAACATCGCCACGGGTTCCTTCTCGCTGGGCTTGGCCAGTTGTTCGTAGTCAGCCAGGGTCAGCTCGCGCGACGAGGCGCGTACCTGCTTGACCCATTGCTCGAAGTCGAAGTTCGACACGGCCTTGGCCTTGAACTTCATGCCCGAGAAGCCGCCGCCGCTGTAGTTGGCGGACATGCCGTCGTAGGTGCCGGCTGCGTTGGCGATCAGGTGCAGCTTGGTCTCCATCCCGGCCATCGCGTAGATCTGGCTGCCCAGTTGCGGGATGAAGAACGAGTTCATGATCGAATCGGACGTGATCTTGAAGTTCACCGGCGTATTGACCGGGAACGCGATCTCGTTGACGGTGGCGATATGCAGTTCGGGGTAGATGAACAGCCACTTCCAGTTCAGCGCCACGGCCTCGATGGTGATCGGCTTGACGTCGGATTCGATGGGCTTGTACGGGTCCAGGTCGTGCGAGGACTTCCACGTGATGATGCCCAGCACCAGGATGATCAGGCACGGGATCAGCCACACCACCACCTCGATACCGGTGGAGTGGGACCAGTTCGGTTCGTAGCGGGCGTTCTTGTTGCTGGCCCGGTATTTCCAGGCGAAGGTGAATACCAGGACGATCACCGGCACCACCACCAGCAGCATCAGCCAGGTCGCGATCAGGATGATGGATTTCTCGTCGGCGCCGATCTGGCCCTTGGGATCTAGCACGGTCATGTTGCAGCCGGCCAGCAACAGGCCGCCGCAGGGCAGGAACCGCGTCCAACGCGGAAGTTTGGGTATCTTCATGTCACGACTGGTTGTGTAGGCCACGGAACGACGGCGCGGCGCAGTTTTGCCGCCTAGGCGCGAGCGAAAGGCAGCCTTAAGGCTTGGGGGAAAACGGGAAACCTGGTTAAGCGACCTGCTTGCCCGGCGAGGCGCCAATCAACGGCAGACTGGCTTGATCCTTGTAGGACGGGGCTAGCAGGCTGGCTCGGTCCTTGTAGGACGGAGCACCGTGGGACTGCGGCGGTCCACACAGAAGGATGCCGCGCTCGCGATACCCATCACGCCTGCCGGTGCGGCAAACGTGGTTTCTGGCTGAGAATCGCGGTACGTCAGACATCGTGGCCGCGAATCTACCGCATTGCAGCAACGAGGGTAAACCCGGAACCTGGAACACACTGTTCGGTTAATCGGACAATGCACCATCTTTCGCGATCACGCCGCCAACGGCTCGCTTGTCAGAAAATTCTGCGAGTGCGTCAAGGTGTCGCAGGGTGCGCACCCTTGAAAGCAGTTGCACAAATCACAACGTGCGCGCGGCGTCGCGCGCCGGCGCCGGCGGCCCACGCTCTGACCCCCGGCGACCCCGGCAGTTCTATCCAAATGCAATAAGCTTCGTTCCCCTCGCGCCGCGATTTCGCAACCATGGGGCCGGCCCGGATCCCTCCCGATCCCCGACCCCACCCGGAGAAAATCGCATGACCCTGTTGCGCAACTGGCCCCGCCGCCTTGGCCTCGCCCTGTCCTTCGCCGCCCTCTCCTGCGCCGCCCTGTCCTGGTCCGCGACCGCTGGCGCCGCCGAACAGTCCGTGCGCGTGGGCTACCAGAAAGCCGGCCTGCTCGCCGTGCTCAAGGCCCAGGGCTCGCTCGACAAGAAGCTCGCGCCGCTGGGCTACAAGGTGGAGTGGAAGGAATTCCCCGCCGGCCCGCAGCTGCTCGAGGCGCTCAATGCCGGCAGCATCGACTTTGGCTACACCGGCGCGCCGCCCGCCGTGTTCGCCCAGGCCGCCCGGGCCAACTTCGTCTACGTCGGCGCGGAGCCCGGCGGCAAGACCAACGAGGCGCTGTTCGTGCTGGACAAATCGCCGGTGCGCACCGTGGCCGATCTCAAGGGCAGGCGCGTCGCGCTGCAAAAGGGTTCCAGTTCCAACTACCTGCTGGTGCAACTGCTCAAGAAGAACGGCCTGAGCCTGCAGGACATCCAGCCGATCTACCTGCCGCCCGCCGATGCGCGCGCCGCCTTCGAAAGCGGCAACGTGGACGCCTGGGTGGTGTGGGATCCGTACTATGCGCTCGCGCAGAAGGCGCTCAAGGTGCGCACCATCGCCGACTACGAAGGCGTGCCCTCGCCCTTCAACTTCTACGAAGCCGCCGGCGGCTTCGTCAAGGCACAGCCCCAGGTCGTCAACGCCATCCTCGAACAACTGCGCACCACCGGCCTGTGGGTGGCGAAGAACCCCGGCGAGACCGCCGCCCTGCTCGCCCCCGCCGTGGGCCTGGACGTGCAGGTGGTGGAGGCCTGGCTCAAGCGCGTGCCCTACGGCGCGATCCCGGTCACGCCGGAAGTGGTGGCCGTCCAGCAGCAGGTGGCCGACCTGTTCCACCAGCAAAAGCTGATTCCCGCCGCCCTCCAGGTCAGGGACAACGTCTGGCAGGCCACCTTCCCGCTCGCCAGCCAATGACCCCGGCCAGCCGCCGGCCGGGCATGGCGGCCGGCGCCGGGTGCGATCACCGGCCGCCGCCATGGCAAGCGCCAACCCGCGCTGCTACCATGCCCGCTCCCGGGCGGCGTCCAGCCACCAAGTCATCCAAGAAGTCATCCGCGACGTAATCCACGACGTCTTCCACGACGTAATCCACCTGGAAATCCAACAAGAAAAGACTATGAAAATCGAGACGATTGCAGTCCACGGCGGCTACTCCCCCGACCCCACCACCCGCGCGGTGGCCGTGCCGATCTACCAGACCGTGGCTTACGCCTTCGACAATGCGCAGCACGGCGCCGACCTGTTCGACCTCAAGGTGCCCGGCAATATCTACAGCCGCATCATGAACCCCACCAACGACGTGCTCGAGCAGCGCCTGGCCGCGCTCGAGGGCGGCGTGGGCGCGCTGGCGCTGGCGTCCGGCATGGCGGCCATCACCTACGCCATCCAGACCATCGCCGAAGCCGGCGACAACATCATCTCGGCCAGCCAGCTCTACGGCGGCACCTACAACCTGTTCGCCCACACGCTGCCGCTGTCCGGCATCGAGACACGCTTCGCCGACGGCCGCAACCCCGCCGCCTTCGGCGACCTCATCGACGAGCGCACCAAGGCCATCTTCGTCGAATCGGTCGGCAATCCGCTCGGCAACATCGTCGACATCGCCGCCATTGCCAAGGTGGCCCACAACCACGGCATCCCGCTGATCGTCGACAACACCGTGCCGTCGCCCTACCTGTGCCGGCCCTTCGAGCATGGCGCCGACATCGTCGTGCACTCGCTCACCAAGTACCTGGGCGGCCACGGCAACAGCGTGGGCGGCGCCATCGTCGACAGCGGCAAGTTCCCCTGGGCCGAGCACAAGGCGCGCTTCAAGCGCCTGAACGAACCCGATGTGTCCTACCACGGCGTGGTCTACACCGAAGCGCTCGGCGCCGCTGCGTACATCGGCCGCGCGCGCGTGGTACCCCTGCGCAATACCGGCGCCGCGCTGTCGCCGTTCAACGCCTTCCTGATCCTGCAAGGCATCGAGACCCTGGCCCTGCGCCTGGACCGCATCACGGAAAACGCGCTGGCCGTGGCGCGCCACCTCAAGGCCAGCCCCAAGGTCGAATGGGTCAACTTCGCCGGCCTGCCCGAGCACCCGGACCACGCCCTGGTGCAGCGCTACCTCGGCGGCCGCGGCCCCGGCATCCTCTCCTTCGGCCTCAAGAGCGGCGGGCGGGAAGCCGGCGCACGTTTCCTCGATGCGCTGCAGTTGTTCACCCGCCTGGTCAACATCGGCGACGCCAAGTCGCTGGCCACGCACCCCGCATCCACCACGCACCGCCAGCTCGACGCAGCGGAACTGAAGGCCGCCGGCGTGAGCGAAGACATGGTGCGCCTGTCGATCGGCATCGAGCATATCGACGACCTGCTGGAAGACCTGGACCGCGCGCTGGCAGCTGCCTGACGCCGCTGCCGGTCCGCCCCCTCTCCCGCCCGGCGGGAGAGGGCCGGGGAAGCGGCCAGGCGCATCGCCTGCCTGCATCGCCTGCTTATTCCCCGACGTAATATCACCATGCGCATTAACTCGTTCCTTGCGCATAAGACCCCCACTACAATGAGCCCCTTGCCTGTTCGCGCCAAGCGCGCCCAGGCCCGCTACATACCAACGACAAGGGGAGCTTTGATGAAATTGGGTCTAGGAATTCGACTGATCGGCGCGGTGCTCGCGCTGGGCGTGATCCAGACGGCCGGCGCGGCCGATCCGGACAAGAAGGAAATCCGCTTCGGCGCCACCGCCGGCCCGTACTCCGACCAGATCCGCTACGGCATCAAGCCCCTGCTGGAAAAGAAAGGCTACAAGGTCACCATCGTCGAGTTCAGCGACTACGTGCAGCCCAACCTGGCGCTGGCCGATGGCGCCATCGACGCCAATGCCTTCCAGCACGTGGCCTACCTGAAGAAATTCTCCGGCGACCGCAAGCTGCAGCTGTCGGAAGTCGTGCAGGTGCCCACCGCCCCCATCGGCATCTACAGCCGCAAGCACAAGACCCTGACCGAAGTGAAAGCGGGCGCCACCGTCTCGCTGCCCAACGATCCGTCCAACCTGGCGCGTGCCATCGCTATCCTGCAGCAGACCGGCTGGGTCACGCTGAAGCCCGGCACCGACCCGATCCGTGCCAGCGAGCGCGACATCGAAACCAACCCGAACAAGCTCAAGCTGATCCAGCTCGAGGCCGCGCAGCTGCCGCGCTCGCTCGACGACGTGGACTACGCCTTCGTCAACGGCAACTTCGCCCTCTCCTCCGGCCTCAAGCTGACCGAAGCCCTGGCGCTGGAGAAGATCCCCGACTACTACATGAATCTGGTGGCCGTGCGCACCGCCGACGTGAGCAAGCCCTTCGTCAAGGACATCCGCGATGCCTACCAGTCGCCTGAGTTCAAGGCGACCACGCAGCAGCGCTTCGCGGGCTTCCTGCCGCCGTCGTACCAGCGCTGAGATGCGAGGCCTCACGGCCTCGCCCGAGAAAGAAAGGACGAGAGAAGGCTGTCAACCTGCGTCGACTGCGTGCTCGTCCGATGGATCGACCCACTTCGGTCTGGCGTCGATGACCGCGACAGTGCTGCCTACCCGGCAAGGGGTGGTGTCGRCATGGGCAACGATGGAACTGGACATAGGCTTCGCGCAATTCGGGCTTAAAGCCTGCCGACGTCGATCACGGCCTGCGCGAATGCCTGAGGCGCTTCCTGTGGGAGGTTATGGCCGATGCCCCCCGTGATAGTCCTGTGCTCGTATTTCCCGGTGAACTTGCCCGCATAGGCGCTCGGCGCCGGGTGCGGTGCGCCGTTGGTATCGCCTTCCATGGTGATGGTCGGCACACCAATGGACGGCGCCAGGGAAAGTCGCTGCTCAAAGGCGTCATACTTTGCTTCGCCAGAGGCAAGACCTTGCCGCCAGCGATAGTTGTGGACGGCAATGGCGACATGGTCTGGATTGTTGAAGGCCGATGCACTCCGCTCAAACGTGGCGTCATCGAACTTCCATCCCGGTGAGGCTTGCCTCCAGATCAGCTTGGCAAAATCGTGCGTATATTGTTCGTAGCCGGCCCGCCCGCGATCGGTTGCAAGGTAGAACTGGTACCACCACTGGAACTCTGCCTCGGGCGGCAGCGGCAACGCACCGCCTTTCTGGCTCCCGATCAGGTAGCCGCTTACCGACACCAGCCCCTTGCAACGCTCCGGCCACAGCACCGCGATGATATCGGCGGTGCGCGCCCCCCAATCGAACCCGGCGAGTGTCGCATGCCGGATATTGAGCGCATCCATCAGCGCGACGATATCTGCGGCCACGGCAGTCGGTTGCCCGTTGCGCATCGTCTCTTGCGACAGGAAACGCGTAGTACCGTAGCCGCGCAGATACGGGACAAGCACGCGATACCCGCGCGACGCCAGCAGCGGCGCCACGTCAACGAAACTATGAATATCGTAGGGCCAGCCGTGCAGCAGGATGACCGCGGGTCCGTCGACCGGCCCCGCCTCGGCGTAGCCGACATTAAGCAGCGCGGCGTCGACCTGCTTCATTGACGCAAACGATGTATGGGCACCCGGCWAGGCCGAAGGCACGACCGACGAATTCGGCGAACGTGTCTGGCCCCTGGCGGAACGCGGCACGCCAAACTGGGCAGCGGCAAGCGCCACGGCTGTCATGCCCATGAAGCCGCGACGACGCGAATTGATATTTTCTGACATATTCCTCTCCACCTCGTCAAGCGAGGTCATTGAGCTTTGCGTAGCCCTGATACCTTTGACGGCAAAGCCAAGATCGCTACTCGAACCACGCAACCCTCTCCCCGGCAAGGCATTGGCTAACGGGTGCGTGGAAAGCGCCAGGGCCTAGTTGCGAGCGCCGTCCGTGTAGACGTTCCTCGAATCGACGCGGGCACCATCGGAGAACACGTCGCGCGGTCCGACGCGTGCTCCATCGGTAAAGACATCGCGCGCTCCGATGCGTGCGCCGTCCGTGAAGACATCACGCTGGCCGATACGCGCGCCATCCGTATAGACGTCACGAGGCGAATTGACCGCGGCCACGGCGGCTTGCGAGGCAAAGGTGGCGGCCGTGGCAATCAGCAGGGCGGCACCAGAGAATTGGCTGAGACGTTTCATGAGTAGCTCCTTGAAAACCGGACAGAGAGATGACAGTCAACGACCGGATCCGAGAGGCCTGCAGCAGCAGCGCCACGTTGCGATCGTTACTGCCGTATACGCTGCGCGATCGGAAATCATTCCCGTCGTCAGATCGAAATTTTGATTTGCCGTCATAACGCCACGCGGTCGGGCCGTGCGGTGCAGCACACGGGTCACGACGCGAGGCGGTGATGAATGGGATGTGGAAAGAGCCACACGGAGAGCTGCAGGCGCGGATGGCGGCAAGGAAAAAGACGCGTCTATCTATGGCGATCTGACGGACCCGAGTGGGCCGCGGTTTTCCTTGGGCGGCCGGACCATCAACCCTGGCCTCCAGAGCTTCATGGCCAAGCGCATGGGGGCCAGGACCTTCGAGCTGAAGGCGAGTCACGTATCGTCGATCTCACATTCCCGACGAGACCGGCAGTCTCATTCTGGAAGCTGCCGGACGGGCGCCGGCTTCACGTTCTCCGCATTCATCACAGCCTCGCGTGGTGGCCCGTGCGCTGCGCGGCGCGGCACTATGGCGCCAATTTGAAATTTCAATCCTGCATCGGGAATGCTCCGCGATCTCGCGGCGTATACGCAGTAACGATCGCAACATGGCGCTGCACATAAAGCCTCGCAGGTCCGGTCGTTGAACTGTCATCTCTGTAATCGTTCGCCAAGGAGTCGATCATGAAACGCCTCAGTCAAATTTCCGGTGCTGCCCTGCTGATTGCCACCGTTACCACCTTCGCCTCGCAGGCCGCCGTTGCCGCAGTCACTTCGCCTCGCGACGTCTATACCGACGGCACGCGTATTGGCCAGCGCGATGTCTTCACGGATGGCGCGCGCGTTGGACAACGTGACGTGTTTTCCGATGGTGCGCGGATCAGTTCGAGGGATGGCTATACGGACGGGGCCCGCAACTGAGCACCGGCGGCTTTCAGCGCGCGATAGCAAACATCTTGTGAAGGAACGTCATCATGAAAGACCCTATTCGTATTGTCTGTGCAGCAGTCATCTCGGTAACGGCCCTCATTGCCACTCCAGTGTTCGCGCAGTACGCACAAGTCACAGCCCCTAACGTCACGCGAGCGGATTTGCTCCGTGAAGTCCAGGAACTGGCGGCCCTGGGATACGAGCCAAGCAGAGAAGGCAAATATCCGGCCGATCTGCAAACGGCACTACAGCAACTAGCAAAAACGCACCAGGGAAATACCGGCGCAGCGTTGGTGTCGCAGGCGCCCTCGCGGTAACGTGCTTTGCCTCGAAGAGCGCGGATCCTCGGCTGCCTCGTTCACAATGGCCCCGGAAGGGGACATTAGTGAATGCGGCGGCTTCAATCCACTGGTAGCGTTTGATAGCGCGCGCGATGCCCACGGAAATCAACCTGGACGCGGGGTTGTCACGCCGAGCTTCCATCACTTTGGCGACTGCAACCGGGATACCCGCTCGCCGTGTCCGCTCACTTCGCACATCGGATGCACACCAGGCATCCATGAAACCGACTCAAACTTTTAGTCTGACGTCGGGAATATTTCGCGATAACGGCGCGTATACGGTAGTAACGATCGCAACATGGCGCGGCTCCTGCAGGCCGCACGGATCCGGTCGTTGAAGCTTTTCCATCCATGCCCCAAGGAGCTACTCATGAAACGCCTCGGCCACATCTCCGGCGCTGCCCTGCTGATTGCCACAGCCGCCGCCCTTGCTTCCCAAGCCGCCGGTGCGGCTGTCAATTCGCCCCGCGACGTCTATGCCGATGGCGCTCGCATCGGACAGCGTGACGCATTCACCGATGGCGCCCGCATCGGACAGCGTGACGCATTCACCGATGGCACCCGCATCGGACAGCGTGACGCATTCACCGATGGTGCCCGCATCGGACAGCGCGACGCATTCACCGATGGCGCCCGCATCGGACAGCGTGACGCATTCACCGATGGTGCCTGAAATTCGGCGCTGAATGATCGTATCGACGCCGCTCGAACCCTTGCAGGCATGGATCGCACGGGCACGTCTATTTCTCCCGCAAGCGCTGCCGATCCCTACATCGACGGAACCCATGCCTGACAACGGGCCTCAATCACTCGCCAGACTGGAATGACAGCAATCCTTGCAGCGCTGCGGATGACTCGCGACAACCACCGCGTGTCACCCACAGCTGCTGATGCCACCCGGTGGTCCCGCCGCGATCAGGGAGCCTGCACCTGAACCGGAGCGCCAGGCTTTCCCGAGATCTGCGGGGCTACCACGAGGTAGCGGCGCATGTCCTCTGCGGCGCTTGTTCCCGGCGCAACGACCTGCCGGATCGGCCCGATGGTATTGACGATGGCCGCGCCGGCCGGATTCGTCATGAACACGGCAAGCGGCTCGAGCGGCCCACCGCCGTCAGCTTTGTTCGCAAGCGCCAATACATAAGGTTGCCTCGGCTGAAGGCCGGTCACCGCCGCCTGCAGCACCTGCACCAACCCCTGGTCGAATAACGTAATGCTGCTCGCGGCGGCTGCCTTCCCGCCCGGCTGCCCCTTGTTCGGCGCCAATAGCGTCAGGTGGCTTGCCTGCCCGGCAATGCCAAGCGGCTCCAGGTTCTGCGTTCCATCCCCTTGCGTCACTGCGTTCGGTACATATGCAATCGCCTGCGGTGCCTGGCCTACCGGAACCGTCGCGATCACCTTGTTGCTCAGCGTGTCGATGGCAGCGATGGCATCGGCATTTTCCAGACCCACATACATGCGGCTGCCATCGCCCGAGGGCCAGATGCCGTGAGGCAGGCTCCCCGTTGGAATGGTAGCCACCTGTGAAAAATCATCGGTACGAAAGACCTTTACCTGATTCAACCCGCCCACAGTCACGTAGGCRAAACTGCCCTTGGCATTGCGCGCGAAGTTCACGTGGTTTGTGAGGGGACCGGTTTCGAAGCTCTTGATGCGGGCGAATGGAGGACGTGCGTCAAAGACCTGAACCCTTCCAGTATCCTTGAGTGTGAACCAGACCTGCCTGCCGTCCGGCGTGGCGGCGATATTCGGACAAAACGGGCTGTCCTGCTTCACCGCACCCACGATCTTGTGCTCGGCCAATGAGATCACCTCGGTTTCCGGATTGAATGAAGAGCACACGTAGCCGTACTTGCCATCGGGCGAGAAGATCTGCATGCCAGGTCCGGCGGGCACGACAATACGGGTCTTCTCTTCGAAGGTTTTGGCATCGAGAACCGCAACATAGTTTTCTCCGCGCACGGTAACCCAGACCTCGCTGCCGTCTGGCGTGTAGAACGCCTCATGCGGCGCCCTGCCGACGTAGGTAGCGTGCTTGACCGCATTGGTTTGCGTATCGATGAACGTCACCGAATTTGAACCGATGGAGACAATGGCCAGGGTCCGATGGTCTGGTGAGAAGCCCATGCCATGTACCAGCACCTGTCCACGGTAGAGCGGACTGAAATTTCCGGGCGAAGGATCCCCGAGCCGGATCAGGCCAAGCAGACGATGATCGACCGGGTCCACCACGGAAACCGTGTTCGAAAATTGCTCGGCGGCATAGAGGCGGTCACGGTGGCTGACAGGGATATCCGGTTCGGACTGGGATACGGGGGCCTGCCCAGCCAATGACGGTGCCGCCGCCGCCAGGGCACTGACCGTCAGGACGAGGACAAGGAGCGATTCGAATTTCATCTTGACTCCTGCGACTGCTCTGGTTGGTGGCCATGCACGGGCAAGACGCGCTCACCGCCTTCACGGTGCGCTTCCTCCACAGGCACTGATATGCCGGTCGGCCTGCCGATGTCGGTGGGGGCCGCAACCGGGGGCGGTAGCGGCAGCCCTACCGCCAGACGCATGGCAAGGATCTCCTGCTGCTGCTCAACGATGATCTCCTGCGCCAGACGACGCAGTTGCTCATTGTGGCCAAAGCGCAGATAGGCCTGCGCCATATCGATCGCACCCTGGTGGTGTGGCGCCATCGTGGAGACAAAGTCCCGATCGATATTGCCGCTCGGCGTGATTTCCATGTGCCTCATCATGGCGGTCATGGCCGCGCCGTTTTCGGCCAGGAACGCGCGCTCCCCCTCGTCGTCCGCCGTGCTGCCGGCCGCGCGAGCCGGCATTGCATGGATGGCAAGCGTCAGCCACCCCATCGCCACAAGGCTTGACGCGATTCTGGCAGCGGACATAGTCATTTCGGCAACCCCTCGCAGGAGCCGCCACTCGGAGCGGCATCAATATCTTAGGAGAATATGCAAATGACGCCGCGAGACCAACGGGAATAAAAGCGAAGCCAGCGTGTTTACGAATCAAGACCCCTTGACTAACTACGGCACGCTGCCATGCACCTTGACAACGCCCCCGACACCGAACGGCTCTCGGAAGTCGATATCCAGGCGCATGCCGATGGTCTCCTGCCCCCCGGCAAGGCCGCCAGCCTCCACAGGTATCTTGAAGGCTACCCCAGCGAAGCTGGCAGGATTGCCTTCTACATGCGCCTCAACGAGCAGATCAAACAATCGTATTCTCATCACGACGTTGCGCGGGAAGCTGATTCTCGCTCGGCCAGCAAGCGGCCCGTGAGGTACACCCGCAGGGTTGCCCGCATGCTCGTATCCGGCCTGGTGCTGCTGGCGGCAGTGGGCGGGTGGCTGGCTGGCGCAAGCGCGTCGAACAAGGAGCTGGACAGTGTGGCGGTACTTGCACTGGTCGAGGCAATAAGTGCACCTGCTTATCCCAGTGCGATCGACATGGCCGGAGGCAGGCCCTCGCCCGACCTGAATTCGGTCGGATTCAGTCTTATGAGTCGAAAGCCGGTTCGCATCGGGCCGGTGTCTGAAGTGCTTCAATCGGTCTATGAAGGCCCGAATCAGCGGCGTATCGTCCTGCTGGAGGCCCGCGCCCTGCCTTTTGATCCGGCAACGCCACATTGGTCCGCACGCCGGGTTGGCGATGTTCGTTTGCTGACCTGGAAGACCGGTACCACTCACTACGTGCTCGCCGGTAGCGCCAATACCCCGCGCTTGATGCAGGCGGCCGATCTCATGACTTCGCGCTGACGTCGAGCGCATCGACAAGGACTAGAGTGAGATGGGATCGCCTCGGCAACGACAGTTCCCGACTGGAGCGGGCCATGAAAATCCAGGATGAGTTGGTCGAGCATGTGCCACGGATGCGCAGGTATGCCAGGGCATTGATCCACAATCACGACCTGGCCGACGACCTTGTACAAGACACGCTGGAACGCGCGTTGGGCCGAACCGAGCAGTTCCGTCCAGGTTCTGACTTGCGCGCCTGGCTGTTCTCAATTATGCATAATCTTTTTATCAACCAGATTCGCCGGGCCTCCGAGCGCGTGGTGCACGTATCGGTCGACGATGATTCCGTGGATGAGGGCGAATACGCAGTGCCCCCGGAGCAAATGCGCTCGCTGGAAATTCGCGATCTCGACTACGCGTTGCAGCGCCTGCCTGTGGAACAGCGTGAAGTCGTCCTCCTGGTGGGTCTGGAGGAAATGAGCTACGCCGATGTAGCGATTGCGCTTGATGTCCCGATTGGCACCGTGATGTCCCGCCTGTCGCGTGGCCGGGAACGGTTGCGGGCACTGATGGCGGGCTCGCAATCCAGCGCAAGACTCAGGGTGGTGCAATGAGCGAACAACGGATTTCCATTTCCGAAGACGATCTTCATGCCTACGCCGACGGGGCGCTGTCGGAAGAGCGCCGCGCCCAGGTTGAGCGAGYCCTGGAGCAGGACCCGGCCCTCGCGGCAAGGATCAGTGACTATTTCTCGCTGAACAGTCTGCTCCACGAGCGCTATGACAGGGTCCTGGCCGAGCCGGTGCCCAAACGCCTTCAGCCATCATCTGCAAGGCACCCGGGCCGGGGCGAAGCGGCCAACTGGCCTCGCTTTGCGGGTATCGCCGCCACGCTGGTGCTGGGCATTGCACTCGGTGTCGGGAGTCAGATGATGCCGCGCATGACGGGTCAACTCGCGAGCAATGAGCCGATCGGCAGCCTGCAGGGCCAGGACGGACTTGCACGCAATGCGGCCGTGGCACATGTGGTCTACATGCCCGACGTTGTCCGCCCGGCCGAGATCGGTTCCGATCGTGAGCAGGATTTTGTGCAATGGCTGGCAAACCGACTCGGCACCAACGTGCACCCGCCGGTGCTGACACGGGTCGGCTTCGAACTCGTCGGCGGCCGTTTGCTGCCCGATGCCGGTGGGGGCGTTGCACAATTCATGTATCGCAACGCCAAGGGCGAACGGATCACCCTCTACATATCCCACCGGACCACGAGCGCGAACACCACCGCGTTCCAGCTGTACCAGGACGGACCGGTCAATGTCTTCTACTGGCTGGACGGTGACTTCGGCTATGCCGTCAGCGGCGGAATCGATCACACGGTGCTGCTCGACATCTCGCACGATGTCTATGCCCAACTGACACCTGGAAAGAATGAATAGTCGAGCAGGCTGCGCTCCCTCCGTTCATCCGGCCTGGCCTGCAGGAGCCGACGACGCGCTCATCGTGGCAAGCAGCCTGACAAATGCGAGCGCGGCCATGTTGGTGCTGGCATGCGGGCGTGCACAGTGCAACACGGCATCGACGGTGCCGCCGCGCCTGGACTTTGCCGCTTGCAACGGCCGGTATGTCACGCGTGCCGAGCGCATTTCCGCAGCCGATGCGGGCACCAGCGCGGCGCCAAGCCCGGCCTCGACCAGGGCGAGCATGGTCGGGAGTACGCTCTCCTGATCGATGCGTGGCTGCACGCCGGCCGCATGATAGATCTTCTGGCTCAGGTCGCGAAAATAGGCTGAGCCGACCGCGCTGAATCCAACCATCGGAAGGCGATCCAGCGCCGCTGGCGCCACCGTGGCGTCTGCGGCGAGCGGATGCCCGAGTGGCAACGCCAGCAACATCGGCTCACGATCGGCTTCGAACGCATCGAAATCCGCTTCCACCGTCGGTGTGGACAGGCGCAGCAGCGCCACGTCGAGTTTGCCGGCGCGCAAGGCATCCCACTGCTCGGCTGACGTTGCCTCCGTGAAGTCGAATGCGACGGCAGGATAGGCGCTGCGGTACGCAGACAGTATGCGTGGCAAGAGGCGGTACGCGGCGGTACTTGTAAATCCCAGCGAGATCCGTCCCGTCTCGCCATGCGCTGCCCTGAGCACTGCCTGCCCGGCGGCGTCCGCATCGGCCAGCAGTTGCCTTGCCCGGTCGAAGAGCACCCTGCCCGCCTCCGTCAACTGGACCGACCGCGTCGTTCGCGCAAACAGGTCCGCACCAACGTTGGCTTCCAGTTGTCGGATTTGCTGGCTCAAAGGCGGCTGTGCCATATGGAGCCGCGCCGCGGCACGTCCGAAATGCAGTTCCTCGGCCACCACAACAAAGAGGCGCAACGCGTGCAACGAGAGAGCCATTGATACATAAAAATGAATGAATACTCTGGAATATTATATTGGATCTATCGAATAGACCAGCATAAGATTGCCTTCGATATCCCCTTCAAAGCCCCGCGATTCTTGCCCATAGGAACTCCAACATGAATCCCAAAGCCCTGTTCCGTACCCTGGCGGGAAGTATCGCCGCAGTGTGCTTCAGCGCCCTCCTGCCTTTGCCCGCCATGGCACAACATTCGCAATACCCGGTCAAGCCGATCCATATGGTTGTGCCGTTCGGCGCTGGCAGCGTGACCGACACCCTGGCGCGCATCATTGCAACCAGGCTCAGTGAGGCCTGGGGCCAGCCTGTCGTGGTTGACAACCGGGCGGGCGCCGACGGCAACATCGGCACAGGCTATGTTGCCGCGGCGGAGCGCGACGGCTACACGCTGCTCTTTGGCGCGGCCAGCACCAACGCGATCAATGCCAGCCTCCACACCAACCTCAAGTTCGACCCCCAACGCGACTTCGTGCCGGTGGTCAATGTGGCCAGCGTGCCCAATGTGCTTGTGGTTCCGCCTAGCGTTCCCGCGCGCTCAGTCAAGGAACTGCTGGCACTGCTGCACAGGCAGCAATACAGCTATGCCTCGGGAGGCGCCGGTGGCAGCCAGCACCTGTCGGCCGAATTATTCAAGTCCATGTCGAAGACCGATATCCTTCACGTGCCTTACAAGGGCGGTGCCCCTGCGCTGACCGATCTGCTCGCCGGGCGCGTGCAAATGATGTTCTGCAACCTCCCGCTATGCCTGCCGCATATCCGCTCCGGCAAGCTCATTGCCCTCGGCGTGACCTCGGCGCGGAAATCGCCTCTGCTGCCCGACGTTCCCACGATTTCCGAGTCGGGCCTGCCCGGCTACGTGGTGGAAGGCTGGTTCGGCATGTTTGCGCCAGCCGGCGTGCCCAAACAAGTGGTCAGCCGCATCAATGCGGAAGTTGTCCGCATCCTGAAAGATCCCAAGACACGCGAGCAACTGCTGGCCCAGGGCGCGGAGCCCGTCGGCGATACGCCCGAAGCCTTTGCCGTCTTCGTGGGCAAGGAACATGATCGCTGGGCGGCTGTCATCCGCAATGCCGGCATCACCTTAAACTAGGAGCATCCAGCTCATGCGCGCCCCCAATCGTCTCACCGCCCTTGAGGCGGCCACCCGGATCGAGCGAGGCAACCTTACCGCCGAAACGCTGACGCATGCCTGCCTCGAGCGCATACAGGAACGCAACGGCGCGGTGCAGGCCTTCGTCGCCGTCAATGCCGATCTGGCTCTCTCCCAGGCGCGTGCGGCGGATCGCCGCCCGGGTGGCCCGCTGCGCGGCATTCCTGTCGCCGTCAAGGACATCATCGATACCGTCGGCTACGACACGGCCTACGGCTCGGCAGCGATCTATGCCGGGCATCGCCCTGCAGCAGACGCCGGCTGCGTTGCGTCTGCGCATGAAGCCGGTGCCGTCATACTTGGGAAGGTTGCCACCAGCGAATTCGCCACGCAGACGCCGAGCGCAACGCGCAACCCCCTCGACCTGGAACGCACGCCGGGCGGCTCGTCCAGCGGTTCCGCAGCCGCCGTCGCGGATTTCATGGTGCCGGTCGCGTTCGGTACGCAGACTACCGGGTCGATCACCCGCCCGGCAGCGTACTGCGGCGTGGTCGGCTACAAGCCGACTTTCGGCCTCATCAGTAGTGCCGGCGTGAAGACCCTCAGCCATACCCAGGACACGGTGGGCCTGCTGACCCGCACCGTCGCCGACGCCGCCTTCTTCTGCCTTGGCCCGGCGCAGGCACGCGCCGTCGAACAACCGGGGTTGAGGCCGCGCATTGGCGTGTGCCTGTCGAGTCAGTGGCAGCATGCCAGCCCCGAAACGCACGCCGCCCTCGACGCGATCGCCGCCCGCGCCGAGCGGGCCGGCGCAAGCGTGCTGCGCTGCAGGCTGCCGCAGGAACTGGAAGCCTTGATCGATCTGCAGAGCAGCATGTTCGCCTACGAGGCCAGGCAATCGCTCGCCCATGAACGTACGCAACATCACGAGCAGCTCAGTGCGCGCCTGCAAACGCGCCTGGCCGGTGGGGAGACCGTGAGCACAGAGGCCTACCTGCAAATACGAAGCCGCATGCACGCCGGCACCCGACAAGCCGATGCCATGTTCGGCGATCTCGACGTGCTGCTCTACCCCGCCGCGGACGGCGAAGCCGAGCTGGGCCTGGCAGACTCGGGCTCGCCACGTTTCGGCGCACTCTGGACAGCGCTGCACCTGCCCACGGTTTCATTGCGCATAGGGACTGGCCCCGCCGGGCTGCCAATTGGAGCCCAACTGATCGGACGCTATGCGGATGACGCACGCCTGCTCGCGGTTGCAAGCGCCCTGGCGCGCATTGCAGGCTACGATCAGTAAGCGAAGGGGGTAGGAGAGCGCGCCTTGGGCCGCCCAGCGAAGTAACCAAACAAGCTTCTTGCTGGACAGGCATCCGCCGCTGCGCGCCATGACCCGCAGCAGCGGCCCGCGCGGCTACTTGCTGGCCACCTGCCCGCCAGCCTGCCCGCCAGTCTTTCCGCCGGACTTCCCGCCATCGGCCAGCGTCGACGCCCCGCCCCAGTCCCCGCCCAGCGCCTTCACCAGGAACACTGCGGTCAGCATCTGCTGCCCCCGCAACTGGACGGCGGTGCGCTCGGCGCCCAGCAAACCCTGCTGGGCCGTGATCACGTCCAGGTAGCCGGTGGCGCCGCCGTCGTAGCGGGCCGTGGCCATGTCGAGCACCTTGCTGGCGCTGCCCACGGCGCGCTGCTGCTGGTCGTTGGCGCGCGACAGCGCGGCGAGGCCCGTGATGCCGTCCTCCACTTCCTGCATCGCGGTCAGCACCACGCGGCGGTAGTTGGCCACCGTGCCGTCATAGCCAGCACGCGCGAAGTCCAGGTTGGACCGCAGCTTGCCGCCGTCGAACAGCGTCACCGCCGCCGACGCCCCAAGCGACCACACCAGGCTCGGCAGGTCGAACAGCGAGCCGAACGATCGCGTCTCCGTGCCGATGGCCGAGCCCAGGATCACGCTGGGATAGAACGCTGACTTCGCCACGCCGATCTGCGCATTGGCGGCCGCCATCGCGCGCTCGGCCGAAGCCACGTCGGGGCGGCGCTCCAGCACGTCGGACGGCACGCCGAGCGGCACCGCCGGCGGCACCAGCTCGGCCCCCTCCGGCGCCAGCGTGAACAGCGGCGCGGGCGTGCCGGTCAGCGTGGCGATGGCGTGCTCGAACTGGCCGCGCTGGCGCGCGAGCACGTCCACCTGCGTGAGCGTGGCGTCGAGCAGCGCCTGCTGCTGCGCCAGGTCCAGGCCCGACGCGGCGCCCAGGTCGTGGCGCGCATTGACCAGGTCCAGCGCGCGCCGCTGCAGCGCGATCGAGCGGCGCAGCACGTCGACCTCTACGTCGAGTGCGCGCAGGTTGTAGTAGTTGGCGGCGAGATCCGTGGTCAGCAGCAATCGCACGTTCTCGAAATCGGCGAGCGACTGCTGCGCCGATGCCTGTGCGCTCTCGATCGTGCGCCGCACGCGGCCGGCCAGGTCAAGCTCGTAGCCGACGGTGAACGAGGCCGTGAAGTCGTTCTGCACCGTCGAGTAGTTCGGCGCGGCGTAGTTGGTCAGCGGCCGGTTGGCCGAGATCCGCGCGCGCTGCTCGCGCGCATTGATGCCGATCTGCGGGAACAGCCCGGCGTTGGCGGCATTGGCCTGCGCGCGCGCCTGCAGCAGGCGCGCGTTGGCGGCGGCGAGCGTCGGGCTGGCGGCCAGCGCCTGGCGCTCCAGCGCGTCCAGGCGCGGATCGCCGAAGCGCTCCCACCAGTTGCCCTTGGCCACGCTGTCGCCCGGCGTGCTTTCGCGCCACGGCGGCTCGAGCTTCCATGCCGCCGGCATGTCGGCCTCGGGCTTGCGGTAATCGGGCCCGGCCGCGCAGCCGCCGAGCAAGGCGGCCAGCGCCACGGCCGGTGCGATCGCTTGCGCGCTGCGCCGCAGCCTCATCGCCTGGCCTCCGTGGCGGCGGGCGCGGAGGCCGGTGACGCCGGCGCCAGCGCCACGCGGTCGCCGTCGGCGATCGAGTCCGACGGGTTCAGTACCAGGCGGTCCTGTGCGCCCACGCCGTCGAGGACCTCCACGGTGGCGCCGTAGTAGCGGCCCAGCGTGACCGGGCGCAGCGTCACCTTGCCCTGCGCGTCGACCACGGCCACGCGCGTGCCCTCGGCGCGGAACAGCAACGTGTTGCTCGGCGCCTGCAACGCCTGGCTGCTCTTGAGCGGCAGCGAGACCGTGACGTAGGCCCCGGGCAGCAGCACGCCGTCGCGGTTGGGCAGCGTGACCTCCACCTGCATGGTCCGCGTGGCGGCGTCGATCGACGCAGCGGTGCGCGCCACCTGCCCCTTGAAGGCCTGGCCACGCAGCTCCGCCTGCGTCACCACCACTTCCTGCCCTGCCTTGACGAGATTGGCATAGCTTTGCGGCACGTTCACGTAGACGCGCAGCGGGTCGGTCTGCGAGAGCAGGAACAATTGGCGGTTGCCATCGATCAKGTCGCCCACGTCAACGCTGCGGCGGGTGATGATGCCGGCGAACGGCGCCACCACGCGCTTGAAGCCTTCGAGCTGGCGCAGGCGCTGCACGTTGGCATCGGCCGCGGCCACGTTGGCCACGCCTTGCGTGACCGCGCTGCGGCGCTCGTCGAGTTCCTGCTGCGACACCACGTCCTTCTTGCGCAGCCCCTCCCAGCGCTCTACCGTGCTGCGCGCCAGCGCCAGGCTGGACGCGGCCTGCTCGCGCGCGGCGATGGCCTGGCTGAGCTGCTGGTCGATCTCGGGTGTCTCGACCTCGGCCAGCAGTTCGCCCTTCTCCACATGCGCGCCGATGTCCTTGGTCCAGCGCTTCACATAGCCGTTGGCGCGCGCGGCGATGGGCGCCTGCACGAAACCCTGCAGCGTACCGGGCAGCGCCAGCGACTGGCTGCTGCCGGCCTGCGGCAACGCGGTCAGCACGTACTGCCTGGCGCGCTCTTCGGTGCCCGCGCGCAGGGCCTTGGCGTCGGCATAGCGGCTGATCAGCGTGCGCCCGGCGCCCACCGCCAGCAGCGCCAGCACCACCAGCGCCGCGATACGCGTGCGCCGCGCCACCTCGCGGCGCTTCAAATGCTCGTGCGGATCGTCCCCGCCGGCATCGCCCATGTGCAGGCCCAGCTCTGCATGGCGTTGTTCGGTCATTGCCTCAACCCTCTTGATGTGTGGGAGCCAGCGGCGGATGCGCCCCGCCCCGGTGCGCCTTGCGCCCGGCCAGCCAGCGGTGCACGGCGGCGAACACCACCGGTACGAAGAACAGTGTCGACACGGTGGCGAACAGCAGCCCGCCGATCACCGCGCGGCCCAGCGGCGCGTTCTGCTCGGCGCCCTCGCCCAGGCCCAGCGCCATCGGGATCATGCCGATGATCATGGCCAGCGCCGTCATCAGCACCGGGCGGATGCGGGTGGCGCCCGCCTCCAGCGCGGCCGACAGCGGCGGCACGCCCTCGTCGAGCCGCTGCCGCGCGAACGACACCAGCAAGATACTGTTGGCGGTGGCCACGCCCATCGTCATGATCGCACCGGTCAGCGCGGGCACGCTCAGCGTGGTGCCGGTGATGAACAGCATCCAGGCGATGCCGGCCAGCGCCGCGGGCAGCGCCGCGACGATGACCGCCGCGTCGATCCACGACTGGAAGTTCACCACCACCAGCAGGTACACCAGCACGATCGCCATCGCCAGCCCGACACCGAGGCCGATGAACGACGACTGCATGGTCTGCACCTGCCCGCGCACCACGAGCTGCGAGCCGCGCGGCAGCTTGCCCTGCATCTGGTCCACGAGTTTCTGCACCTTGCCCGCCACGGTGGCGAGGTCGGTGCCCTGCACGCTCACGTAGATGTCGATCGCCGGCAGGATGTTGTAGCGCGACACCACCGCCGGCTGGCGCGACGTGGAGGCCTGCACCAGGTTGCCCAGCAGTTGCGAGCCACCCGGGCTGGTGGCGGCGTTCGCGGGGGCCGCGGGGCTCGCGGCATTCGCGGCGGCGCCCACCGGCAGGTTGAGCAGCGTGTCGAGCGAGTCGATCTTGTACTGCGGCGTCTGCACCGCCACGCTGTAGACGATGCCGTTGCCCGGATTGAGCCAGAACGCCGGCGCGGTCTGCGAGCTGCCGGACAGCGAGATCAGCACGTTCTGCCCGACGTTCTGCGCCGACAGCCCGAGCTGCTGCAGGCGCGTGCGGTCCATGTCCAGGTTGATGGCGGGATAGTCGTTGCGCTGGTGCACGTGCGCGTCGACGGCGCCGGGGATCTGGCGGATCTGCTTGACCAGCTCGCCGGCGAGCTGGGCGTTGGCCTGCAGGTTGTTGCCCGTGAACTGCACGTCGATGGCCGCCGGCAGCCCGAAGTTCAGGATCTGCGTGACGATATCGGCCGGCTGGAAGAAGAACTCCACGCCGGGGAAGCGCCTGGGCAGCTCGGCGCGCAACAGCGAGACGTACTCCTCGGTGGGCCGGTGGCCCTCCCGCAGCGACATCAGGATCTCGCCGTCGAGCGTGCCGATGGTGCCGGCATTGCTGTAGGACAGGTTGATGCCGCTATTGGGCACGCCCAGGTTGTCGAGGATGGTCTCCAGCTCGGCGGGCGGGATCATCTCGCGGATGGCSGCCTCCACCTKGTCGGYSASGCGSGCGGTYTCCTCGATGCGGGTGCCGGTSGGCRYGCGCAKGTGCAGGCGGATCTGGCCGGCGTCCACSGTCGGGAAGAAGTCGCGCCCGAGGAACGGGATCAGCGCGCACGACAGCACGCAGAAGCCCAGGAACACGGTGGCGAAGCGCTTGCGGTTGGCCAGCTGCGCCGACAGCGCCAGCGTGTAGACGCGCCGCACGTTCTCGAAGCGGCGGTCGAACCCGCGGTACAGCCGCTGCAGCAAGCTGGGCTTGCCGTCGCCGCCCTGCGTGTGCGCGCCGCCCATCAGCAGCATCACCAGCGTCGGCACCAGCGTGCGCGACAGGATATAGGAGGCCGCCATGGCGAACACCACGGCCTCGGCCAGCGGCACGAACAGGAAGCGCGCGACGCCCTCGAGGAAGAACATCGGCACGAACACGATGCAGATGCACAGCGTGGACACGAACGCCGCCACCCCGATTTCTCCGGCGCCGGTGTCGATGGCCTCCAGCAGCGGCTTGCCCAGGTGCAGGTGCCGCTCGATGTTCTCGATGGTGACGATGGCCTGGTCCACCAGGATACCGACCGAGAGCGCCAGGCCCCCCAGCGTCATCAGGTTCAGGGTTTCGCCGAGCGCGTGCAGCATCAGCACCGACGCCAGGATCGACAGCGGAATGGTCAGCGCGATGATCAGCGTGCTGCGCCAGTTGCCGAGGAACAGCAGCACCATGGCGGCGGTCAGGCCGGCGGCGATCAGCGCCTCGAACACCACGCCCTTGACGGCGGCCTTCACGAACACCGACTGGTCGAACAACGGCGTGACCTTCACGTCCGGCGGCAGGATCTGCTGCGCGCGGGGCAGCAGCGCGCGCAGGTTGCTGACGATGTCCAGCGTGGAGGCCTCGCCGTTCTTGAGCAACGACAGCAGCACGCCGCGCTGGCCGTCCTGGCGCACGATATTGGTCTGCGGCGAGAAGCCGTCGCGCACGTAGGCCACGTCGCGCAGGTAGGTGGTGTTGTTGCCGATGGTGCGCACCGGCAGGTCGTTGAGGCCGGCGATCGCGTCGGGCGAGCCGTTCATCTTGACGTTGAACTCGGTCTCGCCGAGCTTGGCCGTGCCCGACGGCAGGATCAGGTTCTGCAGGTTGACCGCGTTGACCACGTCGGCCGGCGCGAGGCCGCGCGCCTGCAGCGCCTGCATGTCGAGGTCCACCGACACCAGCCGGCTCTTGCCGCCGTACGGGAACGGCACCGCCACGCCGGGGATGGTGATGAGCTGCGGGCGCAGCAGGTTCACGGCGGCGTCGAACAGCGACTGCTCCGGCAGCGTGGGGCTGGACAGGCCGAGCTGCACCACCGGGATGCTCGAGGCCGAGTACTTGATCACCAGCGGCGGCGTGATGCCGGGCGGCAGCTGCCGCAGCTGCGACTGCTCCACCGCCACCACCTGCGCGATCGCCGTCTGGATGTTGGCGGTGGGCTGGAAGAAGATCTTGATGATCGCCACGCCGTTGAGCGACGTCGACTCGATGTGCTCGATGTCGGAGACGGTAGTGGTCAGGCTGCGCTCGTTCTGCGCCGAGATGCGCTGGCCCATCTCCTGGGGCGACAGGCCGTTGTAGTTCCAGATGATGCTGATGACCGGGATGTTGATTTCCGGAAAGATGTCGGTCGGCATCTTCAGCAG
>NZ_JBFTND010000026.1:0-45987 GCF_056397305.1 Cupriavidus sp. 05N40 | reverse complement strand
CTGCTGGGCCGTCGGGTCGAGGTTGACGTGGGTGTCGCAGATAAACAGCTGCCGACCGGGCAGCATCAGCATCTGCATGGCCGCGAGTGTCTCGCTGCCGGACTTGAGGCCGATGGTGTCCCGCACGTAGGCGAGATGGTCCTGGAAGCGGCCAACGGTGCCGCACAGCATGGCGTCGGCCCGGCCCTGGCGCACCAGCATGGCGCCCAGCAGCGTGCCGCGGCTGCGCACCTCCGTCTGTGCCAGCGCGCGCGAGACGCCGTCGCGGGAGCTCAGCTGGTAGTACGCCTCGGCGGCGTCGCGGTAGACGGCGGGGTCCAGCGGATCCACGCACTCGCAATCCACGCCGGGCCGCAGGCGCAGGCCGAATTGGGAAATGCGCTCGACGATCGCATCGGGGCGGCCTACCAGCAACGGGCGCGCGATGCCCTCGTCGATCACCACCTGGGCGGCGCGCAGCACGCGCTCGTCCTCGCCTTCGGCGTAGATCACCCGCTTGGGCGCGCGCTTGGCGGCGGCAAACACCGGCCCCATGGCGCTGCGCGACTGGTAGACGAACTGGCCAAGGCGCTGGCGATACGCCTCCATGTCGGCGATYGGGCGCGTTGCCACGCCGCTGTCCATCGCGGCACGGGCCACGGCGGGCGCCACCGCTTCGATCAGGCGCGGGTCGAACGGCTTGGGGATCAGGTATTCGGCGCCGAAGCGCAGGCCCACCGCGCCGTATGCCTGGGCGACCACTTCAGGGATCTCCGCGTGGGCGAGTTCGGCGATGGCCCGCACGGCGGCCAGTTTCATTTCCTCGTTGATGGTGGTGGCGCCCACGTCCAGCGCGCCGCGGAAGATAAACGGGAAGCACAGGACGTTGTTGACCTGGTTCGGGTAATCCGAGCGCCCGGTGCCCAGGATGGCATCGGGGCGCACCGCCAGCGCATCCTCCGGCGCGATCTCCGGCGTGGGGTTGGCCATGGCCAGGATGATCGGGTCGCGTGCCATCACCTTGACCATTTCGGGCTTGAGCACGCCGCCAGCCGACAGGCCCAGGAAGATATCCGCGCCGCCGATGATGTCGGCCAGCGTGCGCGCGGAGGTGTCCTGCGCGTAGCGTGCCTTGTTCGGGTCCATCTGCTCCTTGCGGCCAAGATAGACCACGCCGTTGCTGTCGGAGACGAACACATTGCCGATCGGCAGGCCCAGGCTGACGATCAGATCCAGGCAGGCCAGCGCCGCCGCGCCCGCGCCGGAAGCCACCAGCTTGACCTCGGAGATATCCTTGCCGACGTGCTTGAGCGCATTGAGGATGGCCGCGGCAGCCACGATGGCGGTGCCGTGCTGGTCGTCATGGAAGACCGGGATCTTCATGCGCTCGCGCAGCTTCTTCTCGATGTAGAAGCACTCGGGCGCCTTGATGTCTTCCAGGTTGATGCCGCCAAAGGTCGGCTCCATGCGGGCGATGGTATCGATCAGCGCATCCGGGTCGTCCTCCGCCAGTTCGATGTCGAATACATCGATGCCGGCGAACTTCTTGAACAGGCAGCCCTTGCCCTCCATCACCGGCTTGCCCGCCAGCGGCCCGATATTGCCCAGGCCCAGCACCGCGGTGCCGTTGGTAATCACGGCGACCAGGTTGGCGCGCGACGTGAGGTTCATCGCCTCGGCCGGATCGCGCACGATCTCCATGCAGGCGTCGGCGACGCCCGGCGAGTAGGCGAGGGCGAGGTCGCGCTGCGTGGCCATGGCCTTGGTCGGCGTCACGGAAATCTTGCCGGGGGTCGGGTAGCGGTGGTAATCGAGTGCGGCTTCGCGCAGGTTGTCGGTCATATTGTCTCCATGGCGCCGCCGGGGCGTCGGATCAGGTGTGCTTGGTGCGGGATGCAAGGCCGGTGTGGCGGCCTTGCCAGATCTGTCTGGTGGGTCGGACTTCCAGGTGGGCGCATAAACACTGCTGCCGTGGTGCGGCATCGCGCTCACTCGGACGCCCGACAAGCCTATTTCTTCTTCACCGGCGGCAAGTCGGTGCAATGACCCTCGAATACCTCGGCGGCCATGCCGATGGATTCGCCCAGCGTCGGGTGCGGGTGGATCGTCTTGCCGATGTCGGCGGGCTCGCAGCCCATCTCGATGGCCAGGCACACCTCGCTGATGAGGTCGCCGGCGTGCGTGCCGACGATGCCGCCGCCGATCACGCGATGCGTGGCTTCGTCGAACAGCAGCTTGGTGAAGCCCTCGTCGCGCCCGTTGGCGATGGCGCGACCGGACGCGGCCCACGGGAACACTGCCTTGCCGATCTTGATGCCTTCGGCCTTGCACTGCTCCTCGGTCTTGCCGGCCCACGCCACTTCCGGATCGGTGTACGCGACCGACGGAATCTGGCGTGCGTCGAAGAATGCCGCTTCACCGTGCGCGGCCTCGGCCGCCACGTGCGCTTCATGCACGGCCTTGTGCGCCAGCATCGGCTGGCCGACGATGTCGCCGATGGCGTGGATGTGCGCAACGTTGGTGCGCATCTGCCGGTCGACGTCGATATAGCCGCGCTCGGTGACGGCCACGCCGGCCTTTTCCGCGCCGATGGCACGGCCATTCGGGCTGCGGCCCACCGCCACCAGCACCAGGTCATAGACCTGCGGGGCCGGCGCCTTCTCGCCCTCGAAGCTGACTTCGATGCCGGCGGGCGTCGCCTTGGCGCCCACCGTCTTGGTCTTGAGCATGACGTGGTCGAAGCGGTGGGTGTTCTTCTTCTCCCACACCTTGACCAGGTCGCGGTCCGCGCCCTGCATCAGGCCATCGAGCATCTCCACCACGTCGATGCGCGTGCCCAGCGTGGAGTAGACCGTGGCCATCTCCAGCCCGATGATGCCGCCGCCCACCACCAGCATGCGCTTGGGGATCGACTTGAGCAGCAGCGCGCCGGTGGAGTCGACCACGCGCTCGTCGTCGGGCATGAACGGCAGCTTCACCGCCTGGCTGCCCGCCGCGATGATGGCCTTGGCGAACCTGATCACGCGCTTGCCGCCATCGGCCGCCACCACCTCCAGGTGATACGGGTCGAGGAAGCTGCCGACGCCGGTCACCACCTCGACCTTGCGCGCCTTGGCCATGCCGGCCAGGCCGCCGGTCAGCTTCTTGATGACGCTGTCCTTGAAGCCACGCAGCTTGTCCAGGTCGATCTCGGGCGCGCCGTAGCGGATGCCGTGGTCGGGCAGGGTCGCCACTTCATCCATGACCGATGCGGTGTGCAGCAACGCCTTGGAGGGGATGCAGCCCACGTTGAGGCAGACCCCGCCAAGCGTGTCGTAGCGCTCCACCAGGACGGTCTTCATGCCCAGGTCGGCGCTGCGGAACGCGGCGGAATAGCCACCGGGGCCGGCGCCCAGCACCAGCATTTCGCATTCCAGGTCCGCCTTGCCGGTGTAGCTGGCGGCGTTGGGCGCGGGCGCGGCGGCTGGCGCTGGCTTGGGCGGCGCCGATGGGGCCGCGGGCACGGCGGGTGCCGCAGCGGTTGCAGCGGCCTCGGCAGCCTCCACCACCAGGATCACCGATCCCTCGCTCACCTTGTCGTTGACCTTGACGGTGATCTCCTTGACCACGCCGGCGTGGGTGGATGGGATCTCCATCGAGGCCTTGTCGGACTCGACCGCGATCAGGCTGGTATCCACGGCGATGGTCTCGCCGGGCTTGACCATGACCTCGATCACCGTGACATCCTTGAAATCACCGATATCCGGCACTTTGACTTCGACACGTTGGGTCATTGCAGCGCGCCCCTCAGAACAGCACACGCCGCAGATCGGCGAGCAGGTTGGCAAAATAGACGTTGAAGCGGGCCGCCGCGGCGCCGTCGATGACACGGTGGTCCCATGACAACGACAGCGGCAGCGTCAGGCGCGAAGCCCAGTTCTTGCCATCGCTGGAGTGCTGCTTCCAGAAGCTCTTGCACACGCCCATGATCGCGACCTCGGGCGCGTTGATGATGGGGGTGAAGTTGATGCCGCCAATGCCGCCGAGCGAGCTGATGGTGAAGGTGCCGCCCGACATCTGGTCGGGCTTGAGCTTGCCCTCGCGCGCCAGCTTGGCCAGTTCGCCCATCTCCCGCGCGATGTCGGGGATGCTCTTCTTGTCGACGTCGCGGATCACCGGCACCATCAGGCCGTTGGGCGTGTCGGCCGCGAAGCCGATGTGGTAGTACTGCTTGAGCACCAGGGTGTCGCCGTCCAGGCTGGCGTTGAACTCGGGGAATTTCTTGAGCGTGGCCACGGCTGCCTTCATCATGAAGGGCAGCATGCTGATCTTGACGCCGCTCTTCTCCAGTTCCTTGTTCATCTGCACGCGGAACTGCTCCAGGTCGGTGATATCGGCTTCGTCGTGCGTGGTGACGTGCGGGATCACCACCCAGTTGCGGTGCAGGTTGGCGCCCGAGATCTTCTTGATGCGGCTCAGTTCCTTGCGCTCGACCGGGCCGAACTTGGCGAAGTCGACCTTGGGCCAAGGCAGCAGGTCCAGGCCGGCGCCGCCGCCCGCAGGCGCGGCGGCGGGCCTGGCGGCGGGCGCCGCGGCGCCGCCCGGGCGGGCGAAGGCCTCTACGTCGGCGCGCAGGATGCGGCCGTGCTCGCCGCTGCCGCGCACCTTGCCCAGGTCCACGCCGGTCTCGCGGGCGAGCTTGCGCACCGCCGGGCTGGCGTAGGCAAGGGCAAAAGCGGCTTCGTCGACGCCACCGGATGCGGCAGCGGCGGTGGTAGTGGCAGCGGTAGCGGCGCCAGCGGGCGCGGCAGTAGCTGCAAGCGCGGCTGCCACGGCGGGGGCTGCGCCCGTCGCCGCCGGCGCATCGCCGGTGGCCAGCGCCATGATGATGCTGCCTTCGCTGACGGTATCGCCCACCTCCACGCGGATCTCCCGCACCACGCCGCCCAGCGGGGCGGGCACTTCCATGGTGGCCTTGTCCGACTCCAGCGAGACGAGCGGGTCCTCGGCCTTGACCAGGTCTCCCACCTTGACGAACATCTCGATCACCGGGATGTCCTTGAAGTCGCCGATGTCGGGAATGCGCACTTCGGCCAGCCCGGCCGGCGCGCTGACCGGGGCGGGCGGCGCGCTCACGCTGGGCTTGGCCGCTTCCGCCGGCGCGGCGGCGGCAGTGCCGGCCCCGGCGCCTTCGAATTGCATCAGCACGCTGCCTTCGCTGACGGCATCGCCCAGCTTGACGTGGATCTGCTTGACCACGCCGCCGTGCGGCGCGGGCACTTCCATGGTGGCCTTGTCCGACTCCAGCGAGACGAGCGGGTCCTCGGCCTTGACCAGGTCTCCCACCTTGACGAACAGCTCGATCACCGGCACGTCCTTGAAGTCGCCGATGTCGGGCACCTTGATTTCAATGGCTTGGTTCATTGTCTTTATTCCTTCGCCTCTCAGACCGTCCACGGCGCTGCGCGCTCGCTATCCACCCCGTATCTGGCAATGGCCTCGGCCACCACCGCGGGCTTGATCGCGCCGTCATCGCTCAGCGCCTTGAGCGCGGCCACGGCCACGTGGTAGCGGTCCACCTCGAAGAAGCTGCGCAGCTTGGCGCGGTAGTCGCTGCGGCCAAAGCCATCGGTGCCGAGCACCACGTAGCGGCGCCCGGCGGCGTGCACGTATTCGCGCACCTGGTCGGCGTAGTTGCGCATGTAGTCGGTGGAGGCGATCACCGGGCCGTCATGGCCCGCCAGGCTCGCCTCGACCCAGCTCTTGCGGCGCGGCTCGGTGGGGTGCAGCAGGTTCCAGCGTTCCGTGGCCATGCCGTCGCGGCGCAGCTCGTTGTAGCTGGGGGCGCTCCAGATGTCGGCGGTGACGTTGAAGTCCGCCTTCAGCAGTTCGGCCGCCGCGATCACCTCGCGCAGGATGGTGCCGCTGCCCATCAGTTGCACGCGCAGCCCGCCCTTGCCGGCCTTGCCGCCGTCCTTGAGCAGGTACAGGCCCTTGAGGATGCCTTCCTCGGTGCCGGCGCCGGCGCCCGCTTCGGCCAGCCCCGGGTGCGTGTAGTTCTCGTTCATCAGGGTGATGTAGTAGTACACATCCTCCTGCTGCTCGTACATGCGGCGCATGCCCTCGCGCACGATGGTCACCACTTCATAGGCGAAGGTAGGGTCGTAGGAGACACAGTTCGGGATGGTGCCGGCGATGATGTGGCTATGGCCGTCCTCGTGCTGCAAGCCTTCGCCGTTGAGCGTGGTGCGCCCGGCGGTGCCGCCCAGCAGGAAGCCGCGCGCGCGGATATCGCCCGCCAGCCACGCCAGGTCGCCCACCCGCTGCAGCCCGAACATCGAGTAGTAGATGTAGAACGGGATCATCGGCACGTTGCTCGTGCTGTACGAGGTCGCGGCCACAATCCAGCTGGACATCGCGCCGCCTTCGTTGATCCCTTCCTGCAACACCTGGCCGTCCTTGGACTCGCGGTAGTACATCAGCTGGTCGGCATCCTGCGGCTTGTAGAGCTGGCCGACCGACGAATAGATGCCGAGCTGGCGGAACATGCCTTCCATGCCGAAGGTGCGCGATTCATCGGGCACGATGGGCACCACATGCTTGCCAATGGCCTTGTCCCTGACCAGCGTGCCCAGCATCTGCACGAAGGCCATGGTGGTGGAGATCTCGCGCTCGCCGGTGCTGTCCAGCAGGCGCTGGAAATTGGACAGCGGCGGGATCTCCAGCGAGGCGGACTTGCTGCGGCGTGCCGGCAGGTAGCCGCCCAGCGCCGCGCGCCGGGCGCGCAGGTACTGCATCTCCGGGCTGTCCTCGGCCGGCTTGATAAAGGGCACGTCGGCCAGCTGGTCGTCGCTGACCGGAATCTGGAAGCGGTCGCGGAAGCCGCGCAGGGCGTCCTGCGTCATCTTCTTGGCCTGGTGGGCAATCATCTGGCCTTCGCCGGATTCGCCCATGCCATAGCCCTTGACCGTCTTGGCCAGGATCAGCGTCGGCTCGCCGGTGTGCTTCACGGCCGCCGCGTAGGCGGCAAACACCTTCTCGGGATCGTGGCCGCCGCGCGTGAGGCCCCAGATTTCCTCGTCGCTCATGTCGGCGACCAGCGCCTTGAGCTCCTCGTACTTGCCAAAGAAGTGCTCGCGCACATAGGCGCCGCTCTTGCTCTTGAAATCCTGGTACTCGCCGTCGACGCATTCTTCCATGCGCTTTAGCAGCAGGCCGCTCTTGTCCCTGGCCAGCAGCTTGTCCCAGCCTCCACCCCAGACCACCTTGATCACGTTCCAGCCGGCGCCGCGGAAGACCGATTCCAGCTCCTGGATGATCTTGCCGTTGCCGCGCACCGGGCCGTCCAGCCGTTGCAGGTTGCAGTTGATGACAAAGATCAGGTTGTCCAGCCGCTCGCGGCCGGCCAGCGAGATCGCGCCCAGCGATTCGGGTTCGTCCATCTCGCCGTCGCCCATGAAGGCCCAGACCTTGCGCGCCGCCGTGTCCGCCAGGCCGCGGCCTTGCAGGTACTTGAGGAAGCGCGCCTGGTAGATCGACATCAGCGGCCCCAGGCCCATCGACACGGTGGGGAACTGCCAGAAGTCCGGCATCAGCCAGGGGTGCGGGTAGGAGGACAGCCCGGTGCCGCCGGTCTCCTGGCGGTAGCCCAGCAACTGCTGCTCGGTGAGCCGCCCTTCGACAAAGGCGCGGGCATAGATGCCCGGCGCGCTGTGGCCCTGGATGTAGAGCAGGTCGCCGCCATGGGTGTCGGTGGGCGCGTGCCAGAAGTGGCCAAAGCCAATGTCGTAGAGCGTGGCCGCCGACTGGAAGCTGGCGATGTGGCCACCCAGCTCCGACGATTCCTTGTTGGCGCGCAGGATGATCGCCATGGCGTTCCAGCGGATGATCGAGCGCAGGCGATGCTCGATGGCGCGGTCGCCGGTCGATTGCGCTTCGTCCTTGGGGGCGATGGTGTTGCGGTAGCCCGTGGTCAGGGAGCGCGGCACATAGAGGCCATCGCGTCGCGCCTCGTCCACCAGCGTATTGACCAGCTGGTTGGCGCGCTCGGCTCCGCGGTGCTGGGTCACCGCTTGCAAGGACTCAAGCCATTCCGCGGTCTCGATAGGATCGAGATCGCCCGCTTCTCGTGCGCTCATAGTGTCTCCACGTGTTCTGTTTTGGTTGTGTCAGGTGCTGCAGTGGCAGAGCTATTCAGCAAGAGATGTGCCACGGCAAGCGCGGGGATGCGGGTTACGCAAGTGATTGATTGGAAAGGAATCCCGCCGTGGCAGTCCGGCTGCCCGGTCGGGAATCCATATTCAGGCGGGGTGATCGTTATGAGATTTCATGCGGGGGTGTCAGGGAATACCCGCGCCTGGACGGCCCGGGGTTGTAGCGACGGCGCCTCGGTAATGTCCTCGGCCTCCAGGGCCCCCGCGGCATCGGGGTCCTGCGCGGCGCCAAGCTCACCTTCCCATTTGGCAACGACGGCCGTGGCGATRCTGTTGCCGATGACGTTGGTGGCGGTGCGGCCCATGTCGAGGAACTGGTCGATGCCCAGGATCAGCAGCAGGCCGGCTTCCGGCAGGTTGAACATCGGCAGGGTCGCCGCCACCACCACGATGGAGGCACGGGGCACGCCGGCAATGCCTTTGCTGGTGACCATGAGCACCAGCAGCATGGTGATCTGCTGGGTCAGGCTCATCTGGATGTTGTAGGCCTGGGCGATGAACAGCGCGGCGAATGCCTGGTACATCATCGAGCCGTCGAGGTTGAACGAGTAGCCCAGCGGCAGCACGAAGCCGGTCACCTTGTTGGGCACCCCGAACTTCTCCATCTGCTCCATGGTCTTGGGGTAGGCCGCCTCGCTGCTGGCGGTGGAGAACGCCAGGATCGTCGGCTCGCGGATCAGCTTGAGCAGCGTGAACACCCGGGTGCCCAGGAACAGGTAGCCCGCCGCGGTCAGCACCAGCCACAGCACCAGCAAGCCCAGGTAGAAGCCGCCGATGAACTTGCCGTAGGTAAACAGCACGCCAATGCCCTGCACCGTGATGGCGGCGGCGACGGCGGCAAACACGCCGAGCGGCGCGAAGCGCATCACGAAGTCGGTGACGCGCAGCATGATCGCCACCAGTTCCTCGATCGACGCCACCAGGTGATGGCCCACCTTGCCCTTGAACGACGCAATGGCAAAGCCGAAGAACAGCGAGAACACCAGGATCTGCAGGATCTCGTTCTGCGCCATCGCCTCGAACACGCTCTTGGGGAAGACGTGCGTGATGAAGTCCTTCAGGTTCAGCGTGGAGGTCTTGAGGTTGGTGGCCGCGCCGATTTCGGGCAGTGGCAGGTTCAGTGCATGCCCGGGCTGCAGCAGGTCCACGAAGAACATGCCGAGCAGCAGCGATATCAGCGACGCGGTGATGAACCAGCCGAGCGCCTTGATGCCGATGCGGCCCACGGCGCTGGCGTCTTTCATGCCGGCGATGCCCGCCACCAGCGTGCCAAACACCAGCGGCGCGATGATCATCTTGATCAGCCGCAGGAAGACGTCGGTGACGATGGAGAAGTAGCTGGCAATCTCCTTGGCCATGGCCGCATCGGGCACGAGGCGGTTGCAGAGATAGCCGGTGACGATGCCCAGGACCATGGCGATCATGATCCGGGTTGTGAGCTTGTTTGCCTTCATTGTGCGTTGTCTCCAGCAGTTGCGGCCAGATCCTGGTCTGACCGTCGGAATCGGGGCAGGGCGGGGGCGGTGGGGCCGGTGGGGCCTTGCCTGGCGCCGGACACGCCTTGCCCCCCGGATCAGCGCGCGCGGGGCGCCAGGCTCAGCTGGGTCGGCTGCGTCAGCACTTCCGGGCGCAGGATCTGGTCCAGTTCCTCCCGGGTCAGCAAGCCCTTTTGCAGCACGATCTCGTACACGCTGCCGCCGGTGGCATGGGCCTCCTGCGCCACGGCGGTGGCGTTGGCATAGCCGATGTACGGGTTCAGGGCGGTCACGATGCCGATGGAGTTCTCGACCGTGGCCCGCAGGCGCTCTTCGTTGGCGGTGATGCCGTTGACGCAGCGTTCGGCCAGCGTCAGGCAGCCGTTGCGCAGATGGCTCACGCTCTTGAACAGGCTGTGCGCGATGATCGGCTCGAAGGCGTTGAGTTGCAGCTGGCCGGCTTCGGCCGCGAAGCTGACCGTGATGTCGTTGCCGATGACCTCGAACGCGATCTGGTTGACCACCTCCGGGATGACGGGGTTCACCTTGCCGGGCATGATGCTGGAGCCTGCCTGCATGGCCGGCAGGTTGATCTCGCCCAGCCCGGCGCGCGGGCCGCTGGACAGCAGCCGCAGGTCGTTGCAGGTCTTGGAGAGCTTGACCGCCACGCGCTTGAGCACGCCGGAGAGCTGCACAAAGGCGCCGCAATCCTGCGTGGCCTCGATCAGGTTCGGCGCGGTCATCAGCGGAATGCCGGTGATCTCCTTGAGCCGCTTGAGGATCAGCGGCGCGTAGTCCGGGTGCGCGGTGATGCCCGTGCCGATGGCGGTGGCGCCCATGTTGATCTCGCAGATCAGCAGGGCCGCTTCGCGCAGCCGCTCCTCGTCCTCGCCGAGCATCACGGCGTAGGTGCTGAACTCCTGGCCCAGCGTCATCGGCACGGCGTCCTGCAACTGGGTGCGGCCCATCTTCAGGACATGCCTGAACTCTTCGGCCTTGCGCTCGAAGGCGCGCCGCAGCACACCCATGGCATCCACCAGGCCCAGGATGCCGAACCAGGTGGCGACCTTGAGCGCCGACGGGTAGACGTCGTTGGTGCTCTGGCCGATGTTGACCTGCTCGTTCGGGTGCAGGTACTGGTACTCGCCCTTGTTGTGTCCCAGCAGTTCGAGCGCGCGGTTGGCGATGACCTCGTTCGCGTTCATGTTGGTCGAGGTGCCCGCGCCGCCCTGGATCACGTCGACGACGAACTGGTCGTGCAGCTTGCCCCCGAGCAGTTCCGCGCAGGCCGCCACGATGGCGTCGCAGCGGGGCTCGTCGAGCAGGCCCAGTTCATGGTTGGCCAGCGCGGCCGCCTGCTTGATGTAGGCCAGGGCCTTGATGAGCTCGGGGTAGATGGAGATGGGGGTGCCGGTGATCGGAAAGTTCTCTACCGCGCGCAGGGTGTGCACACCGTAGTAGACGTCCGCCGGGACCTCGCGATCGCCCAGCAGGTCATGTTCGGTTCTAAAGGTTCGAGCGGTCATTGCATTGCGCCTCGCAAATTTGCATCAGGGAGGACCCGACTCTAGATAAACCGCCGACAGGTGGCGACTATGATGCGAATTTGTCATGGCATGGCGCGAAATACTCATGCGGCACGCTATCGGCAAGGCGCCACGAGGGGCTGGAGAGCGGCAGGCGGGCCGGGATCGCCGGACRATGATTTTTCCGCATATTTCGCTGCGAATTTTGCATCGACGTATCAGGGCTTATACGGATCCGGGCGCTTTTTGGTTGCCGTATCATCGCCCGCTCATCACCTGTCGTCACCATTTGGCGGGCACTCGCCGAGCGCCTGATATCCACCGCATGGAGAAAACCATGAAGCGTTTTGCACGTCTTAATACTCTCAGCGCCTTGCTGCTTGCCGCCAGCCTGACCACCGGCGTTGCCCATGCCCAGCTTGCTCCCTCCGCCCCTGCCGCCGGCGCGCCGGCACAGGCCAGCGAAGCCCGCAAGGCCAATATCGTGATCATCGGCACCGGCGGCACCATCGCTGGCGCCGGTGCCGCCGCCACCAATACCGCCGCCTACCAGTCGGCGGTGGTGCCGGTGGACAAGATCATCGCCTCGGTGCCCGAGATCTCGAAGATCGCCAACGTCAAGGGCGAGCAGGTCTTCCAGATCGGCTCGGAGAGCTTCAACAACGAGCGCCTGCTCAAGCTTGGCAAGCGCGTCTCGGAGCTGCTCAAGCAGCCGGACGTGGATGGCATCGTGATCACCCACGGCACCGACACCATCGAGGAAACCGCTTACTTCCTCAACCTCACGCTCAAGAGCGACAAGCCGGTGGTGGTGGTGGGATCGATGCGTCCGGGCACGGCGCTGGGCGCGGACGGCGCGCTTAACCTGTACGACGCGGTGCTGGTGGCGTCCAGCCCGGAATCGCGTGGCAAGGGCACGCTGGCCGTGCTGAACGACGAGATCCACACCGGGCGCGACGTCACCAAGACCAATACCTTCAAGATCGAGACCTTCCGCTCGCCGTTCGGCCCGCTGGGCTACGTGGTGGAAGGCCGCACGCTGTACTACCGCCTGGCGGCGCGCCCGCACACCATGCAGACCGAATGGGACATCGACAAGATCGACAAGCTGCCTGAAGTTGCCGTGGTGTACGCCTACGGCAACGTCAATCYGGCCAGCATCGATGCGGCGGTGAAGAACGGCGCCAAGGCCATCGTCTATGCGGCCACCGGCAATGGCAGCGTGGGCGACTACATGGTCGAGCCGCTCAAGGCCGCGCGCGCCAAGGGCGTGCAGATCGTGCGTGCCTCGCGCACCGGCAGCGGCGTGGTGGTCCGCAACGCCGAGCAGCCGGACGATAAGTACGACTGGCTGGTGACGGACGACCAGCTGCCGCAGAAGGCCCGCATCCTGATGGCGCTGGCACTGACCAAGACCAACGACACCAAGGAACTGCAGAAGATCTTCTGGAAGTACTAAGCGGGTAGAAGGCGTGCACCAGTCGAGTACCCGGTACCTTGCGCTTGTCCGCGCGAGGCCGGGGAGGGATGTTGCAATTTCAGCATAATGCCGCGCAAAATTTGCATCGTGCTACCGGGCTTCCACCGATTTGTGCAGTGCCGCGTTGCCGTATGATGTGCCATAGACAGCGCGTCCCCCCTGATGTTGAGTACATTCCATTATGGAAACCAAGTGGCTTGAAGACTTCCTGTGCTTGGCTGAAACGCGCAGTTTTTCGCGCGCGGCAAGCGACCGGCATATCACCCAGTCGGCGTTCAGCCGACGCATCATGGCCCTTGAGGAGTGGCTTGGCGTCAGCCTGGTTGACCGCAGCGTGCATCCGGCAACGCTGACCACGGCAGGCTGGCTGTTCCGCCGGCTGGCCGCCGACCTGTTGCGTGACGCTTATGCCGCACGCGCGCTGCTGAGCAGCCGTCAGCCGCTTGCCGAGAGTGGCCAGGTTATCCGCTTCGCGGTGGCGCACACCCTGGTCTTTACCTTCTTCCCAAACTGGCTCAAGTGCCTGCACGAGCGTTTCGGCTCGTTGAGTGCCTGCGTGCATGCGGTGAACGTGCCGGAGGGCGTGCAGCAACTGGTGGATGACGATTGCGACATCCTGCTGGGCTACCACCATCAGCAACTGCCGATCCTGCTTGACCCGAACGGCTTCCCGTTCCTGATGCTGGGCGTCGAGCGGATCCTGCCGTTCTCGGCACCGGACAAGCAAGGGCAGCCGATCTTCCGGCTGCCCGGCACGAGCGCCAATCGCTTGCCTTTCATGGCCTATTCATCCGGCGCGTTCCTTGGCAACGTGGTCGAGATGATCCTGCTCAATGCGCCGGAGCCCTACGGGCTGCAGCGCTGCTTCGAGACCCATATGTCGGAGGCCCTGAAGGCCATGGTCGTGGCCGGGCACGGGGTGGGCTGGTTGCCGGAGAGCTGCGTCAGCGACGAGCTGAAAGAGGGCAAGCTGGTGGTGGCAGGGCCTGCCGCGTGGGCGACCAGCCTCGACATCCGCCTGTACCGTTCGGTGGCCAGTCCGAAGCCGCTGGTCGAAGAGTTGTGGTCCGCTATCAGCCAGGTGCCGGACCCGCAATTGATGATGCAAAAAACCGCGGAATCGAGCGACTGCGGAATGCTGTAAGGCCGGGTCCCGGGCCGCGGTGGTTGGCGACCCGGGCGGCTACCTTGGCGATTGGCCTCGGGGATCTATCGTCGGTCGATCAGCCAGCCGATCAGCACGCCGACAGCGGCCGCCACGCCGATGGCCGTCCACGGGCTTTCATGCACATAGTCGTCCGCGACGCGCGCCGTGTGGCGGCTCTTTTCCACGACGACGTATTGCACATCGGCGATTTTCTTCTTTGCCTTCTTCAGGCGTTCCTGCACCTTGCCCGGCTCGTCCGCGGCCGGCTTGCCGGGGGCATTGGTGGCATTGGTGGCAGGCACCAACAGGCTATCGACTTCACGCAGCGCGCTACCGGTATTCGACATTTCTTTCTCCTCGTTGAATGGCTACCGCAATGAAAGACCTTATCGCGTTAAAAGGTCCGGCTCATTGGGTCTGGCTAGCATAAGGAACATCCGGCGCGTAAATAAGAGCCAATCGGGATTTGTTGATGGAACCGCCTCCCGGCGGTCCACGCAGGCCTGTGCGTTGCTCGCGCCGGTAGATCAGCCGAGTTCCATGCAGAGGTATTTCATCTCCAGGTACTCGTCGATGCCGTAGCTGGAGCCTTCGCGGCCGAGGCCGGATTGCTTGACGCCACCGAACGGTGCCACCTCATTGGAGATCAGCCCCGTATTGATGCCGACCATGCCGTACTCCAGCGCCTCGGCCACGCGCCACACGCGGGCCATGTCCTTGGAGAAGAAGTAAGCGGCAAGACCGGACTCGGTGTCGTTGGCCATGGCGATGACTTCCTGGTCGTCCTTGAAGCGGAACAAGGGCGCCAACGGGCCAAACGTTTCCTCGCGCGCGACGCGCATGGCAGCGGTGGCATCAGCCACCACCGTGGGCTCGAAGAAGGTGCCACCAAGCGCATGGCGCTTGCCGCCCGTCAGCACCCGTGCGCCATGGACGAGCGCATCGGCGATATGGCTTTCCACCTTGGCGACGGCGTTGGCATCGATCAGCGGCCCTTGCGTGACGCCGCTGTCGATGCCGTGCCCGGGACGCAGGGCGCTCACCGCGCGCACCAGCCGGCTGGCCACCTCCTCGTACACGTTGTCGTGCACATAGATGCGGTTGGCGCAGACGCAGGTCTGGCCGCTGTTGCGGAATTTCGAAGCCAGGATGCCGTCCACCGCGCGGTCGAGATCGGCGTCCTCGAACACGATCAGCGGCGCATTGCCGCCGAGTTCGAGCGAGAGTTTCTTGACCGTGCCGGCGCATTGCGCCATCAGCAGTTTGCCGATGGCGGTGGAGCCRGTGAAACTCAGCTTGCGCACGGCCGGGCTCTCGCACAAGACGCCGCCGATCTGGACCGGGTCGCCGGTGACGACCTGCAGCACGCCGCGGGGCACGCCGGCTTCTTCGGCCAGCGCGGCCAGCGCCAGCGCCGTCAGCGGGGTYTGTTCGGCGGGCTTCACGATCATGGTGCAGCCCGCGGCCAGCGCCGGGCCGGCCTTGCGCGTGATCATGGCGGCGGGGAAGTTCCAGGGCGTGATCGCCGCGCACACACCTATCGGCTGGCGCAGCACCAGCAGCTTCTGGCCGGCGCGCGGGCTGGACAGTACGTCACCGTCCACCCGCTTGGCTTCTTCGCCGAACCATTCGAGGAAGGAGGCCGCGTAGGCGACTTCGCCACGCGCTTCGGCCAGCGGCTTGCCCTGCTCGGCGGTCATCAGTTGCGCCAGGTCTTCCTGGTGCGCCAGCATCAGGTCGGCCCAGCGGCGCAGCACCGCGGCGCGGGCCTTGCCGGTCAGCTCGCGCCACGCCGGCAGCGCGCGCGCGGCGGCCTCCACGGCTTGCCGGGTTTCGGCGGCGCCGCAGCCCGGGACGGTGCCGACCACATCGTGGGTGGCCGGGTTGCGCACCACCAATACGGCGGCGCCGGCGGCGCCGGTCCATTCGCCATCGATCAGGCAGGCGCTGCGCAGCAGCTCGGGTCGTTGCAATTTCAAGGTGTCTCCCACGGTGTCTCCCTTTATGCGGTGATGCCGGCCAGCACCTTCGTCAGCACCACCAGTGCGGCGTCGAACTGGGCTTGCGGGATGGTGAGGGGGTAGAGGAAGCGGATGGTGTTGCCGTACGTGCCGCAGGTCAGCAGGATCAGCCCTGCCTCCATGGCGCGCTGCTGCACCCGCTTGGCCAGCTCAGCGCTGGGCTGCCCGGTGGCCGGATCGTAGAACTCCACCGCGATCATGGAGCCAAGCCCGCGGACGTCGGCAATCACCGGGCAGGTGTGGCTCGCGTACTGCAGCACGGCCTTCAGTTGCTCACCGAGCGCGGTGGCGCGGTCGCATAGATGCTCTTCTTCAATGGCGTCGATCACCGCGTGGGCGGCGGCCACCGCCAGCGGGTTGCCGGCGTAGGTGCCACCCAGGCCGCCGGGCAGCGGCGCATCCATGATGGCGGCGCGGCCGCACACGGCCGACAGCGGCATGCCGCCCGCCAGGCTCTTGGCCATGGTGATGAGGTCGGGCGCCACCGGGTAGTGCGACATGGCAAAGAGCTTGCCGGTGCGGCCGAAACCGGTCTGCACCTCATCGGCGATCAGCAGGATGCCGTGCTTGTCGCACAGCGCGCGCAGCTTCTGCATGAAGTCCACCGGCGCCGGGTGGAAGCCGCCTTCGCCCTGGACCGGCTCGATGATGATGGCCGCCACGCGCTGCGGGTCGATATCCGTCTTGAACAGCGACTCCAGCGCCTGGATGGATTGCTCGGTGCTCACGCCATGCAGGTCGCACGGGAACGGCGCGTGATAGATGTCGGACGGGAACGGCCCGAACCCGACCTTGTACGGCGCCACCTTGCCGGTCAGTGCCATGCCAAGCAGGGTGCGGCCATGGAAGCCGCCCGAGAACGCGATGACGCCAGGGCGCCCGGTATGCGCGCGGGCGATCTTGACCGCGTTTTCCACGGCCTCCGCGCCGGTGGTGAAGAGGGCGGTCTTCTTCAGGCCATCGATCGGCACCAGGGCGTTGATGCGCTCGGCCAGCGCCACGTAGCTCTCGTAGGGCACGATCTGGTACGCGGTATGCGTGAAGCGCTCGAGCTGCGCGATCACCGCCTGCATCACGCGCGGATGGCGGTGGCCGGTATTGAGCACGGCAATGCCACAGGCAAAGTCGGTGTACTGGCGGCCTTCCACATCCCAGAGCGTGGCGTTTTCCGCCCGGTCTGCATAGAAGTCGCACATCACGCCGACGCCGCGGGGGGTGGCAAGGGCGCGGCGCTGATTCAGTTCGAGGTTCTTCATGGGCTCTCCGTGTTGCTTGGTATGGCCCGGGCGGCGCTTGCCGGCCGGGCGCGGTTCTCGCGGGTTTTCGCTGGCTGTCGATCGATCGCGATCGCAACGATGCAGTGCATTTCAACTTCCTTTGGCACTACAATCCAGTACCGCATTCCCATATCTGATGGTGCCAATTGAGATCGATCTGTGGCGACTTGCTGCTTCAGCGCCTGGGTCCGGACGGTCCCGCAGCCCTTGCGAAACCGCTGAATCGCAGTCTTTACGAGTGCATCCGCGGCGCCATCCTCGATGGCAGCCTGGGGCCCGAGACCCGTCTGCCGCCATCGCGTGACCTTGCCTCCGAGCTCGGCATGTCGAGAAATACCGTGATGTTTGCGTACGAGCAGTTGCTGGCCGAGGGCTATGTGCATGCCCGTACCGGCAGCGGCACCTTCGTGGCGGCCACCGCGCCGGAGGCCTATCTCAATGCCAAGGCCAGCCAGGCCAGCAGCGCGCAGGCCCGGGCCATGCCGGGCCTGTCGCCGCGCGGCGTGGAATTGCTGGCCAATGCCTCGGCGTCGCCATCGCAGTGGGGCGCCTTCATGCCGGGCGTGCCGGATGTGACGCGTTTCCCGCACCAGCGCTATGCGCAGATCGCCGCCCGCCTGTGGCGCAATCCGCCGCCCGAGCGGCTCAGCTATTGCCATGGCGGTGGCTTGCCCGCCTTGCGCGAAGCCGTGGCGGCCCATCTGCGGGTGGCGCGATCGGTGCAATGCGACGCCGCCCAGGTGCTGATTACCGAAGGCATTCACCAGGGCATCGACCTGCTGGTCCGCATGCTCGGCATGTCTGGCGAGCACGCCTGGGTGGAGGAGCCCAGCTACTGGGGGATTCGCGGCTTGCTGCAGATGAACGGCATCCACATGATGCCGATCCCGGTCGATGAGGAAGGGCTGACGATTCCGGCGGGGAAGGACGCAGGCCAGCCGCCGCGCTTTATCTTTGTCACGCCATCGCACCAGTATCCGCTCGGCGCCGTCATGAGCCTGACGCGGCGGCGCGCGCTGCTCGAATACGCCCGGCGCCAGGGCAGCTGGATCGTCGAGGACGACTATGACAGCGAGTTCCGTTTCTCCGGCCAGCCAATCCCGTCGCTGCAAGGCATGGAGCCGGATGCGCCGGTGATCTATATCGGCACGTTCAGCAAGACGCTGTTCCCCGGGCTGCGCATGGGCTACATGGTATTGCCGCGCGCGCTGGCCGGCGCCTTCCAGACCGCGCATTCCGAGCTGTACCGCGCCGGCCACCTGATGACGCAAGCCACCGTGGCCGAGTTCATGCAGGCGGGCGACTATGCCGCGCATATCCGCCGCATGCGGCTGCTCTACGGCCGCCGCCGCGCCATCCTGGCCGGGTTGATCGAGCGCTATCTGGGACCCGAAGCGCTGCACCGCTACGGCAGCAATGCCGGCTTGCACCTGGTTCTCTGCCTGCCGGACAGCGCGGACGATGTGGCCATTGCGGAGCAGGCCGGGCGCCGGGGCATCCTGGTGCGGCCGCTGTCTCGGTATTTCCTGGGCAGTGCGGTGCAGCGGGGGTTGTTGCTCGGGTATGCGTGCGTGCCGGAGGAGCAGATAGGGCCGGCGTTCGAGGTATTGCTGGGTTGCTTGCGGGACGTCCGGCTGCTGTCGCACTGAGCAAGACGAGGAGGGCGGCCCCCGGTCCGGTCCCTGGCGTCACGGCTTGCGGACGCCGTTTTTAAGCAGGAAGACTTTGCCGCAAGGTATCATTCGTTCCCGGTTAGCATCCGGTGGGCATCTGGTTTGCGCCCGGCTCACGCGCTAGCGTGGCGCAAGTACGGCACGCGCCACTCCCCGAGCCAGGGATGTTCCGCTTGCGTCTCGCCAGGATTTTTTTGTGATCCGGGCGCGGTTTCAACGATGTAGCCTGTCCGGCGGTTGCCTGGTGGCCGGTTTCGCCACCAAGCCGCACGGATGTGGCCACCACCGGGTTTTGCCGCCCATATAAAAGTGACGGAGCGCCGGCCACCGCCGAAGGCCGCTCCGCGCGACGCGCGACGCATGAAGGCTTCCTGCATGCGTCGCTATCCATAGCCTGCTTGTCGCCAGAACTGGCGCCCGCCGGTTCGCATGCTTGCGAACCACCAGATAAAAGTTCCCTGATGTTTGGATTCCTCCGTAGCTACTTCTCCAGCGATCTCGCGATCGACCTTGGCACCGCCAACACCCTGATCTACATGCGCGACAAGGGCATCGTCCTCGATGAGCCCTCGGTGGTCGCGATTCGCCAGCAGGGTGGCCCCAATCCCCGCAAGACCATCGAGGCGGTGGGCAAGGAAGCCAAGCAGATGCTGGGCAAGGTACCTGGAAATATCGAGGCCATCCGCCCGATGAAAGATGGCGTGATCGCCGACTTCCGGGTCACCGAGCAGATGCTCAAGCAGTTCATCAAGATGGTGCACGACACCAAGCTGCTGCGGCCTTCGCCCCGCATGATCATCTGCGTGCCGTGCGGCTCGACCCAGGTCGAGCGCCGCGCCATCCGCGAATCCGCGCTGGCCGCCGGYGCCAGCCAGGTCTACCTGATCGAGGAACCCATGGCGGCCGCGCTCGGCGCGGGGCTGCCCGTGTCGGAGCCGTCCGGCTCGATGGTGGTGGATGTCGGCGGCGGCACCACCGAGGTCGGCGTGATCTCGCTGGGCGGCATGGTCTACAAGGGTTCCATTCGCGTGGGCGGCGACAGGTTCGACGAGGCCATCGTCAACTACATCCGGCGCAACTACGGCATGTTGATCGGCGAGCAGACCGCCGAGGCCATCAAGAAGACAATCGGCTCGGCTTTCCCGGGTGCCGAAATCCGCGAAATGGAAGTCAAGGGCCGCAACCTGTCCGAAGGCATCCCGCGCGCGTTCACGGTGTCGTCCAACGAAATCCTGGAAGCGCTGACCGAACCACTCAATCAGATCGTGTCGGCGGTCAAGATCGCGCTGGAGCAGACCCCGCCGGAACTCGGCGCCGATATTGCCGAGCGCGGCATGATGCTCACCGGTGGCGGCGCGCTGCTGAGCGACCTGGATCGCCTGCTGGCCGAGGAAACCGGCCTGCCGGTCGTGGTGGCCGATGACCCGCTGACCTGCGTGGTGCGGGGCGCGGGCATGGCGCTCGAACGCATGGACAAGCTCGGCAGCTTCTTCTCCTACGAGTAAGGGCTGGCCGGTCGCAACGAAGAAGGCCGGCCCTCGGGCCGGCCTTGCGCGTCGCAGTCCCGGCGCTTCGAAAGCGCCGAAAGCACCATCGAGCAACCGCGCTTAATCCCCCAGTGCCACCCCCTCGCGGCGCGGGTCGGCGCCGCCGGCCCATGCCCAGGTGCCATCGGGGCGCTGGCGGCGCATGATGGCCTGCGTGCCGCTGGTCATCTCGATCTGCGCGACCTCATGCCCGCGGTCTTTCAGGCCTTGCACCAGGGCCGGGCTGACCAGGCCGGCTTCCAGCTCCGTCGGTCCGTTGCGGCTGCCGAAGTTGGGCATGTTGATGGCCGCCTGCACGTCCATGTTCCAGTCCAGCAGGCCCACCAGCGTCTTGGACACGTACTCGATGATCTGCGAGCCGCCGGGCGAACCCACGGTTGCGACCAGCTTGCCGGTCTCGCGGTCGAACACCAGCGTGGGCGCCATCGACGAGCGCGGGCGCTTGCCGGGCTGCACGCGGTTGGCGACCGCCTTGCCGTTCTCGCTTGGCACGAACGAGAAATCGGTGAGCTGGTTGTTCAGCACGAAGCCGCGCACCATCAGATGCGAGCCGAAATAGCTCTCGACGGTGGTGGTCATGGAAATCGCGCCGCCGGTGTCATCCACCGCGACGATCTGCGACGTGGACACGCGCGGCGGCGAGCGGTCCGGCGCCAGCGCGAGTGTGGCGCCGGGTGGCACGCCGGCCTCCGCCTTGTCCATGCTCTCGTCGCCGATCAGGCTCGCGCGGCTTGCCAGGTAGTCACGGCTCAGCAGCCCCGCCACATTGACGGGCACGAAATCCGAGTCCGCCACATAGAGGCCGCGGTCCGCATAGGCCAGGCGCCCGGCCTCGGAAAGCGCGTGCACAGCGTCGATGCCCGGCTCGACGCCGGCAGGCGTGGCTACCTGTTTGGGCCGCAGCGCGGCGAGCGCGTATTTCGGATCTTTCGCCGCGAGCGCCTGCAAGGTGCCGAGCATCTGCGCGATCGCGATGCCGCCCGACGATGGCGGCGGCATGCCGCAGACCTTCCAGCGCTTGTAGTCGCTGCAGATGGGCGCGCGCTCCCTGGCGCGGTAATCCTTCAGGTCAGCCAGCGAGAGTGAGCCCGGGTTGGCACTCCCGTTGACCTGCTTGACGATCTCGCTGGCAATCGGGCCGGTATAAAGCACGTCTGGCCMGCGCTGCGCGATCTCGCGCAGTGTGTTGGCCAGCGCCGGATTCTTCAGTATGGTGCCGACCGGCCTGGGTTTGCCGTCCGGTGTCAGGAAGTAGGCTGCCATCTCGGGCGAGGCCGGGAGGAACTTGTCGGCGGCGATCTGCGTATAAAGGCGCGGCGAAATCGGGAAACCCTGCTCTGCCAGCGCGATGGCCGGCTCGAACAGCTTGGCCCAGGGCAGCTTGCCATGCTGGCGGTGAGCCAGTTCCAGCGCGCGCAGCACGCCAGGCGTGCCCACCGAACGCCCGCCGATCTGCCCTTCGCTGAAGCTCATGGGCTTGCCGTCGGGGCGCATGAAGAGGTTTTCGCCGGCACCGGCGGGCGCGGTCTCGCGGCCGTCGTAAGCCTGCACGCGCTTGCCGTCCCAGTACATGATGAAGGCGCCACCGCCGATGCCGGTGGCCTGCGGCTCGACCAGCGTCAGCACAGCCTGCRTGGCGATGGCCGCATCGATGGCCGTGCCGCCCGCGCGCAGGATCTTGCGGCCGGCTTCGGTGGCCAGGGGATTGGCAGCCGCGGCCATATGCTTGTCGGCGTAAGTGGTGGTCATGCCCGGCCGGTAGCCGGACGAGACTTCCGGCGCCGCGGGCAAGGCCGTTGCCGCGGGAGCGGTTGTGGCCGGCGGCGCCGAGGACACCCCGGTTTGCGTCGAACATGCGCTTAGCAGGGCGAGCGCCAAGGCCAGCGGGCTGCCCCGGCGCATCAATGAAAACTGCTGAGTGGCCATTTCATCATTCTCCTGAAAGGAAAGGCATTCTAGAAATCGATGCTTGCACCCTCGGGGGTGGCAGAGCGGCGTACGGCCTCGATGGCTTCAAGCCGGCGTTTTGCCTCCTCGGGAAAGCGGGCAATGAGCGCGGCAATCAAGGTCTCGCATTGCGCCAGCGCGGGCACCTTCGTATCGAACGGTGAGCCGGTCTGTACAAAGCTGCTTAGCGTGGCCGTGGCGAAGCCGGCGATCGGCGACTTCCACTCGTCGGTAAGCAGGATGATCCTTGCGCCCAGGCGATGCGCCGCGGCGGCAAAGTCGATCACGCTTTTCTGATAGCGGCGATAGTCGAAGACGACCAGCGCATCGTCTGGCCCGATGTCGACCAGTGCCTCGTTCGCCCGCTCCAGGGCAGGCTCGACGAGACGGACCTTGGGACGGATATGCGTCAGGTGCGACGCGAGCCGCGAGGCCAGGAACAAGCTCGATCGTCCGCCGGTGCAGAACACGGCGGACCGCGCATTGCCGAGCAATTCGACGGCGGTGTCGAAGTCCTCCGGCGAAGCGTGCTGCGCCACGCGCTCGACCGACATCGCCAGGCTTGCCAGCGAACCCCGCTGGAAATCGTCTCCGAGTGCTGTGTTGCCTGGCGCGCCGAGCCGGGAGAGCGGCGAATTCATGGCCTCGTCGACCTCCGCCAGGAGCGCTCGCTGAAATGACGGGTAACCGTCGAATCCCAGCTTCACGACCAGCCGGTACACCGTCGGATCGCTGACCCCGGCTTGACCCGCGAGGTTCGAGATGGACGTCAGCGCGGCACTCGGGTAGCTGGCGAGCAGCGTTTCCACCACCTTCAGCTCCGACGTGGTGAAGCCGGCGGCCTGGTCCGCCAGCATTTCCCTGATTGATAACCTGGCCAAGCCGCTCTCCGGAAGGGACTGCCTTGCCACCATGCAGTGGGGCAGTGTTGCGTAATAAACGTTACAGCGCGTGAAACAAATCGGAGAATATCATTGGGCAGTTCGGCAAAGACCGAGTAAAAACCCTCAGTTTCGCCTGGCGGACGCTGCGTGTATTGTTTGTTGGTGAAACACTCGGCTCAGTTCTCAGCTTTTCTTGTAGCGTACGTTACAGACGTCCAGCACGCACCAAGATGTCACTAGCCAAGAGTCAGGACTCAACGAGCAGAGGGAGCGAAGACTTTGAAAGAGACGCCACTGATCGACTGGCTTCTCGGGCGCAGTCACTGGGCGCAACCCGACCGATCGGGCCTCCCCTTGAACCGGCAGTTGTTTGACGACATCCGCGGCGCGATCCTGGCCGGCCAGTTGTCGGCCGGTACGCGCCTGCCGCCGASGCGCGAGGTTGCCAAAGGCCTGAGCATCGCCCGCAACACCGTCCTGTATGCGTATGAGCGCCTCACCGAAGAGGGCTATACGCTGACACAGGGCGGCAGTGGCACCTACGTCGGCAAGGCACCGCCCGATCCCGCGCTGCGCGAGAGTGTGTTCGGCTTGAGCCAGGCGAGCGAGATCGCGCCGCCGCGCGAGGAATCGCGCCTGTCCGCAAGAGCCCGCGAACTGCTCGATGGCGCCGGCGCATCGGACCGGCAGGTGGGCTCGTTCGTGCTGGGCATTCCGGATGTCAGGCAGTTTCCACGGGCGACATGGCAGCGCCTGATCACCCAGGTCTGGAAAACCGCCTGCCAGGAACAACTGGGCTATGGCACGCGGCACGGCTGCCCGCCGCTCAAGCGCGCGCTGGCGCAATACCTGGCGCTCGCACGCGGCGTCGACTGCTCGCCCGAGCAGATCGTGGTGACGCAGGGCAGCCACCAGGCCATCGACCTGTGCGCCCGCTTGCTCGCCGATCCGGGCGATGTGGTGTGGGTGGAAGACCCAGGCTACTGGGGCGCGCGCAGCGTGTTTCGCGCCGCCGGCCTGAAGGTCGAGGCGGTGCCGGTGGACGCGCAGGGCATGCAGCCCCCGGTTGCGCCGCAGACCGCGCCCAGGCTCATCTTCGTCACCCCGTCGCACCAGTACCCCAGCGGCGTGGTAATGAGCCTGGCACGCCGTCGCTTGCTCACGGAGCTGGCGCATCGCTACGGCGCCTGGATCATCGAGGACGACTACGACAGCGAGTTCCGTTACCACGGCGCGCCCCAGCCATCGCTGCAGGGCCTCGATCCCCATCGCAACACCATCTATGTGGGCAGCTTCTCCAAGGTGCTGTACCCCGGCCTGCGGCTCGGCTTCCTGATCCTGCCGCCGTCACTGGTGGATGCCTTCGCCGTAGCACACTCCGAGTTGTATCGCGGCGGGCAGCTGCAGATCCAGACCGCGCTGGCACTGTTTATCGCGGACGGGCACTACGCCGCCCATATCCGGCGCATGCGCAAGATCTATGGCGAGCGCCAGGCGCTTCTCACGCGGGAATTGCAGCGACGGCTTGACGGCGAGATCGATATCGTCGGCACCGACACCGGGCTGCACCTGACCGTCCTCCTGCGCCGCGCGGAGGATCACCTGGTATCGCGCGCCGCGCTTGCCCACGGGATCGTGGCGCGCCCGCTGTCGTCCTACTACGCGGACCCCCGGCGCTCGCAGAACGGCCTGGTGCTGGGCTACGGTGGGGTCAGCGAGGAGGAGATCGCTCCGGCGGTGGCCAGGCTGGCGGCGGCCATCGAATCGGTCGGCGGGGCCTGAGGCGGGTGGCCAAGACGCGGCGGGCTGCCTCGGCACGCGTTGCGCCGGATCGCAGAAGAACTGCCTCGCGGCCAGCGCCGCGGCAGATAAAGTGCGCTTGCCTCATGCCGCCGTCGTCGTCGTCGCCAAAGCTGGAGGGTCACGGCGCGTGGCGCTCTTCAATCGCGCACAGTCGTGCCGCGCAGTAGGAGAAAGCCGCGATGACCTCATACCCATTGGAGGGAGGGGCCGTTGCCGTAGAGAGTGCAGGCAGGGCGTAGAGGCGGAAAAGCGCCATGCTTGTGTCAAAGGCGGCCAACGAGGCGGCCAGCGAGGCGGGCTGGCCGAAGCTGCTGCCGACTTGGCAGACGGCCTGGGCGATGCCTGTCTATGCTCGGTTCATCGTCTGACACGCATGGAGTATGGCATGGCCTCGCAGCAACGGGAGGAGATCATTCAGCGCCTCTGGGACGACAGGGCACGACTGCCGGAGGATGCCTCGTTGTCGCACATGCGCGAGCACGCCGATGCCCTGTACGACGCGCTTCCCATTCCGGCTGGCGTCCGCTTTGTCGAGGGCAGCGATGTTCCCGGACTGTGGACCATCTCGCCGGGCTCGGCGAGCAATCAGGCGATCCTCTATCTCCACGGCGGAGGGTACGTCCTTCATACCCCTTGCCAGTACCGGACGATGACTGCCGCGCTATCGCGCGAAACGCATCGTGATGTCTTTGCGCTCGATTATCACCGGGCGCCAGAGCATCCTTTCCCACACGCTTTGCACGCTGCATACGAGGCTTACAAGTGGTTGCATGACCGGCTCGGCGAAGATCCCGCTATTGTCCTGGCGGGCGATTCGGCAGGAGGCGGACTTGCCGTGGCGCTGATGCTGATGTGCAAGCTTCACGACATGCCACTGCCCAAGGGGGCTTTCCTGATGTCTCCGTGGACGGACCTGACGCTCAGCGGCGACACGATCCGCACCAAGGCGCTCGTGGACGCGCGCATCTCGCTGGACGCCCTGCGATTCTTTGCGCGAAGCTACCTGCAGGAAGAACACGATCCGCGGCATCCACTGGCGTCGCCGGTGTTTGGTGACCTTGGTGGCTTGCCACCGATACTGATTCACGTGGGCGGAGACGAGATCTTGCTGGACGATGCGACGCGGCTTGCCGCGCGTGCGGCAGTGGCTGGCGTCGACATCGGGCTCCGGGCGTGGCCCGCCATGTTCCACGCCTGGCACATGTGGCATGGCATCTTGCCCGAAGCGCGTCAGGCCTTGCAGGAAGGCGCCGACTTTATCCGCGGGCGCTTCGCGGCTTGAGTGGGAGGACGGCAATGCAAAACGCTGGGATATCTCCACCCATGGAGGTCGCTATTCGCATCGACCCCGCGTCGCTGGCGCGCGTTAGCACCGTGCGCGTTAGCAGGACTGGCCGGTTCCGGCGGACGCAGGAGGCAATGACGCGCATCGGCCTGGCGTTCGCCTTGGACAACATGATCGCCTTGCCACTGCAATGCGATGCGGACGATTGCCTGGCGCGCATCCAGGTCATGTCGTCATCCGCGGTCAGCTGCGCCCTTGCGATCAAGTCCGCGCTGCTGTTCCTAGGGGTGGCAGCGGAACTGGTTTCTCCGCTTGCCGGATTCCACGAGGTATCTGCCCATGACAGAACGCAGTCGTAAACGGGGCCCACGGGGGGCCCGTTCAGCGCAAAGGGTGCGCGTCAACCCACCAGCAGCCGGTGCGTGAACAGCCTGTACAGCGTCCGTACCAGCAGCACGAGGATCACGGTGCTGAGCAGGAAGAGGATAAGACCGGCCAGGGACGTGAGCACCCACGTGTCGGCGTAGAGGGCATATTTCAGGGCGGCATTGGCCAGGGCCGCCATGGGGAAGCTGATTGCCCACCACGACGCCGCGAACGGAATGGAGCGGCGGAACACCTTGAACGACAGCGCGATGAACAGGAACAAGCCGAAGTAGAACAGCAGGCCCGCGAACATGTCGACGTGCCCGGTGATGTTGACATAGGCAAGGAAACCCACTTCGAAGGGCGCGATCATGATCATCAGCGAGGGGACCATGCCGCTGGGAAGCGGCTCGTGATGGACCACGCGGGAAAAGATCATGGTGAAGAACACCAGTGCCACCATCGTGCCCACGGCAATGGCAAACATGTTGACTTCATGCGCCCACGCCATCGGCATGGTGCCGCCGGCGACGGCGATGTCCAGCGTCGCGACACCCGGAATCAGCCATGCCGGCGCGGCGTGCGCCGGATCCTCGCTGCCACGGAGCAGGCGACCGGCAATGACGAACGTGAACGCGATGGTGAGGACGGTGCCGATCGTCCAGACAATCTGTCCGAGGCCTTCGCTGTAGGTGCCGACGATCGACGACAGCAGCAGGATGGCAATGGTCACGGTGCCGAAGAAGTTGCCGGCGATCGGATGGTTGAACTCCGCCTTCACGGCTGCGGGATAGAGCCGCCACTTGGCGAGGTAGCCGGCGGTGAGCGCCAGGAAAGTGGCCATGGCCACGACGCCGACAGCGTCGGCGACGAACAGGTCGGCACCAAAGACCTTATGGGCACCGCGCCATGCCAGGGACAGGCCGGACAGGCCCATGACGGCACCGAACAGGTTGACGTGAAGATGCTTGACCGAGCTGCGCTGATGATGCGTGGGGGCTACGGTCGTGGAGGCGATATTCATGATGTCCTCTGCGTCCTTGAACATCCGGCCACCTCGTGTGATGGGGCGGCCCGGGATTGCGTTGAAAGGATTATGGAAGCGGGATTGGAAGTCCGAAAGGAGGGCGATGTGTCAGTTTCAGCCAACGTGGTGGACTTGGGAGCCACAAGACGAATCCGTCTCGCCCAGGAAGAAGACGGCCCGACCGGGGGCCGCGCGAAGGACGAAAGCCATCGAGGTCACGTGGGAGCTATCTGCCAATGGTCACCACGGCTGGGCTGACGCKGGCGGTCCAACTGACCGGAACAGCGCAGCGGGGGCGCTGCTGCGGTGAAGTTGCCGATAGGCGATCGGGCTCAGGGAAAGGCGGCGCACAAATGCGCGGCGCAGTCCGTTCTGCCCGTTGAAACCGCATTGGTAGGCGATCCTCTTGAGAGGCGTGCCACTCTGCACCAGCAGGCGCCTCGCCATGTCCACGCGGGCGAGCTCGACAAAGTCGGCTGGCGTTGTCAGCGTCTCGCGCTTGAACAGTCGCGAGAAGTTGCGCACGCTCATGCCCGCCCGTTGGGCGAGCGCCTCCACGGTCAGGTCGCGTGCCACGTCGTCGAGGATCCATTCCTGGATATCGCGCATCGCATTCTGCTCGCTGGATTGGACCGCAAGCTGGAGACTCAGTTGGGGTTGCGCCCCGGCGCGCTTAAGGTACATCACAAGCTCTTGCGCCACCTGCAATGCCAGGCCGTTGCCGAAATCTTCCTCGACCATGGCGAGCGCCAGATCCATGCCCGCCGTGACGCCGGCCGAGGTGTAGACCGGGCCGTCCTTCACATAAATATGGTCCGGCTCGATACGGATGTCCGGATAAGCCATCGCGAGGCGCGCGCAGGTTCGCCAGTGCGTGGTCGCGCGTCGGCCTGCCAGCAGGCGCGCCCGCGCCAGCAGGAAGGCGCCAGCGTAGAACGAGCCCAGGCGCCTGACCTGGGTAGCCTGCCGGGCCAGCCAATCGATCAGCGGGCCGTCCTCCTCGTACGCTGCGATATGCGGCCCGCCGGCCACCAGCAGCGTATCGATGTCGTGCCGCGCTTGCTCGAGCGAGGCGTCGGGCAGGAAGCGTACGCCGTTTGACGCGGCGATCGGTGCCGTGTCTGGTGATAGCAGTTGCAGCGTGTATGCGCCGGGATCGCCGAGTTGACGGCAAGCCTCGCTGAATACGTCCATTGGGCCCGCGAGGTCGAGCATCTGGACCCCGGGCAGTGCAAGAAGGGCAATGTGCATGGCGACGACTCCTGCCGCATTGCGCCCATCTTTTGACAGCGTTGCGGCGCTGGTTCGAGGTCGTAGAAGGATAGGGGGCAGGGGCGCGTACCGTCTGCCAGAAACAGGCGATCCCTGTCAAAATCCGCTGACGCATCAACCCTGCAGGAGACCGGCGCCATTTGCGTGGCCTGCGAGTGGCCTGCCGAGCAAGGCGGCCGCCTCGGCGAGGTCGGATGTGCGCCACCCCTCCGTAAAGCGCTCGTAGCACGCCGCCAGCCGTGCCAAGGCGGCGGACGTCTCGGACGCTGCCGGCGCGGCTGCCGTCAATCTCGCCAGACTGAGTGCGGCGCGCAACTCCCACGACCTTGCGGACATGGTTTGCGCGGCCTCGATGGCATTGATCAGGCATTCGCGTGCCTCCCGGGGGGAGGCGCCGGCATCGGCAGTCGCGTCGGTCGCGTGTCTGCCCAGCAAGTCGCCCTTCAGCCGCAGCAACTCAGGTAGCCATGCGCGTTCCTCGCCAGACATCGCGCGCTCCAGTCCTTCGTCTACCACGGCCAGGCCGTGATAAATCTCCCCGGCTGCCAGGCAGGCCTCCGCATGCAGGCAGACGATGCCGGAGATGCCGATGGGGGCGAGCGCCTGGCGCTCGCGGATCGCCTGCTCCATGGCATCGAGATCGCGCACGTTGCCGGAGTTCAACGTGCGCACCCAGCCCTGGATCAGGTGACCCTGGGTGTGCCAGAAGCGGAAGCCGTGTGCCTCGCCGATGTCGATTTCGGCAGCCGCCGCGTTGGCGGCAGACTCGGTTTCGCGTCGCATCACGCAGGTGATGCCGAGCCAGTTCAGCGCATTGGCATGCACGAACGGCAAGCCGGTAGCCAGTGCCAGCGTCAGACCTTGCCGGGCCATGGCCAGGGCCTGGTCGGGATATCCAAGCATCCAAAGCGCCCAGGCACGCCCGCCGTGGGCGACCACCGCCGCATCATGGCCCGACAGCGGCTGGCGCAGCCGGGCGCTGGCGCTGTCGTATGCATGGTCGATTTCCGCGAGACAGGTCAGGGCCGATGCCAGCTCCCCCCGGTAGAGGTGCACGAGCCCCTTCGGCCAGAGCGAGTCGGCCAGTAGTGCGGCGTCTTGCTGGTGTCGCGCCGATGCCTCCAGTTCCAGCGCGTACGACTGCGCGCGAGCAAACTGGCAGCGGGCGAGCGCGGCGACGGCCAGGCCATGTCGCACCCTGTCGAGCTGCGCGGGCATGTCCAGACGGTCGATCAGTACGCGCGCCCGCAAGTAGGCAATCTCGAAGTCGGGACTGGCAATGCCGGCGGTCGCGATCAGCGATGGGCCCATCCCGACCTGGATGCGCAATTCATGGGCGTCGCGCTCTGCACTGGCTTGCGTCTGCTCCAGCAGGGACAGTCCCCGGCGGAAGTGCCGCACCGCCTCCGGATGCGCAGGGCGCGCAGAGGCGCGCTCGGCCGCGAGCGTGTAGTAATGCGCGGCACGCGCATAGTTGCCGGTCCGCTCGAGGTGGATGGCCAGTTCGGCGGCCACCTCTTCGACCTGTTCACCGTAGCGGCTCTCGAGATAGCCTGCGATGCGTCGGTGCCAGATCTCCCGCTGGGCCGCCGAACTCCGGTGCAAGCCAATCTGTTGATACAAGGCATGCAGGAAGGCATAGTGCGAGAGGGTAACGCCGGTCGCCTCCTCATCGGTCTCGACCCGGCGCAGATAGCGCTGCACGCGCGCCAGGTTGTCGCAACGGGCGGCGACATCCAATTCGTCGGTCGCCAGCGCGTAGGCGAGGGCCCCACTGTCAAAGTCGATTCCGATCACGCTCGCGGCCTCGATCATCCGTTGCGAGTCGGCATCGAGGCGATCCATGTCGGCTTCGATCAGCTCGCGCAGGCTCTCTGGAACGTGCGCCGTCACTTCCTCGACCGGCACCGCCAGCATCCAGCGGCCAGCCACGTGCCGCACCCGTTCGCGGGCGACCAGATCATTGATCAGCGCGGCAAGGAACAGGGGATTGCCGTCCGCGCAGCAATGCAGTGCTTCAGCCAGGGTCCCGGCCAGGGCAGGATCCGCAAACCGGTGTTCGAGAAGCTGCTTCACGGCGGCGCGGTCCAGGCCACCCGGGCGGAGCACCGTGCAATTGTCGAGCCTGTCGAGTGCGTGCGCGACGTGGCGGATGGGGTGCTCCGTGGCCAGAACGTCGGCGGGCCGATATGTGCCGACAAGAAGCAGGCGGGCCGGCGCCCGCCCGCGCGCCAGCAGGGAGACCAGATCGACCGTGGAGTAATCGCTCCACTGAAGGTCTTCCAGGGCAACGACAAGCAACGTGCTACGGGCGATCACCTCCAGCACCGTGACGAGTTCCCGCAGCATGCGGGCCTGTGTCGTTCCTGCCGTGCGCTGCTGCAAGGCGGACCGCTGGGTCTCGGTCACCAGACCCCCGAGTTGCATCAGCCAGCTTGGTGCATGCTCGGCAAGCAGTTCGGGCAGCCTGTTGTGGTACCCGTCGCGGCAGATGGTGTCCAGGGCCTGCAACAAGGGCAGATATGGCTCGCCTTGCCCATAAAGTTCAATGCACTGGCCGAAGGCGACGACCGCTCCGGGCACGCGCTGGCACTCGGAAAGGAAGCTGTCGAGAAGGACGGTCTTGCCGATGCCGGGTTYGCCGGTGATGAAAACGATCTGCCTCGCGCCCCCAAGGCATCGTTCGAGGCAGGCGTGCAATGCGGCGCGCTCGCGTTCCCGGCCGACCAGCCCTGGAGCGGGCGATTCGCAAACCTCCGGCATGGGTGCACCCGCAGCGGCGGCCTGGACGGCTGTGACTGGGGCGATGAAGCGGTAACCGCGGCGGGGAACTGTCTCGATGAAGGCGGGCGTCGCCGCATTGTCACCCAGTACCTGTCGTAGTTCGCGGATATAGCCCCGCAGCAGGCTTTCACTGACGTGGCAGTGACCCCAGACATTGCGGTGCAGTTCCTCGTGAGTGACGAGGCGGTCCGGATGTTCGAGCAGGTAGGCCAGCATGGCGAACGTCTTGGGCCGGACCTGCAGGAGAGTGGTCCCCCGCCACAGTCGCTCGTCCCCGAGATCGACACGGAATGGCGCAAACGTATAACCCGTAGCCACGATGTCAGCCTCTCACGGAAATGCCACCCAGAACTCACGCATCTTCCACGCGTTCATGTTAGGCGCTCCACGGTCACGCTTCTACGCTGGAATGGAGCCGGTGGTTGATCTGTCGGCGGCGCGGTGGTGCCATGCTGCGATGCGGCAAGCGTGGGCACGCCAGAGGGCATGGAGGAAGTCATGAGTACGGCATGGACAGATTCGCGCCGCGATCGCGGCACTGGCACGGCATGGATGCGCGCGGTACGGCGCATGGCGGTGCGGCACCGCATCGATGGCGCGTGGCGATGCGGTGGCCTGCACCGGATTGCCGCGCTACTGAAGGCGGCCAGGCATGTGCATGCCCCATCCGCATGTCGTGGCAGCCGGATTCGCCATGTACGCTAGTACATTGCGGGCCGGGGGACAGTCAGGGCAAGAGACTGCTTGTGTCGCGGACCATCGAACGAGAGCGCTTAGCTCACCGGCACTGACGGTCGTTGTGCCCGGCACGTCGCGCATGGAGAGCGGCGAAGAAAAGACGCACGGTGCCATCGAGATCGCCATCCCCCTTGCCGGAACCTGCGTCGAGATCCGGTATCAGACGGCTGCCGGACGAACCGCGAGGGCAAGCGTGGGCGGACATCATGTGTCGGTGATCCCGGCGGAGCAGCCGCACGCGGTCTCGTGGAAACGGAATGCCGGCCTGATCGCCCTTTTTCTGTCGCCCGACGTCATGGCGGATGTCGCCGAGACGCGCGGCCTGCGTCACTGGATGGTGTGGGAGAGCTATACGGCGCTTGACATGTTCCTGCGCAGAATCGGCGACTCGCTGCGCGCGGACATTGCCTGCGGGCATCCAGTGCCTTTGCTGTATCTCGACGCAATGGCGCAGGTGCTGGCCGTGCATTTGCTCCAGATGTACGGTTCCGCGCGGAGGGTGCCGGCATGCGCCGATGGCTTGCCCAGGCACGTCTTGAGCCGCGTGATCGACTACATCCAGGCCAATCTGGCCGGTGATGTCAGCCTGGCAGAACTCGCCGGCGTCGCGGCTGTCAGCCCGTCGCATTTCTCGCGACAGTTCAGGCTGGCGACGGGCCTGAGTCCACATCAATACCTGACGCAATGCCGCGTTGAGCGCGTCAGAGAGTTGCTTCTTTGTGGGACGCAGGGGCTCGCCGAGATTGCGCTCGAAGTCGGGTTCGTCAGTCAGAGTCACATGACCTCGGTATTCCGCAAGGCCACCGCCATGACGCCCGCAATTTTTCGCGATGGCACGCGCGATGCCCGGTCGGCGGGAGCACGTGCACGCAAGCCTGTAGCCATGCGGGCAGCGGGTGATCCGGCACATCTGGCCATGCCTGTTTAGTTCGCCGACAAGACAGGTAGTTGCGTTTGTGCTGCTGACTCACCGGACAGCTAGGGGACGCAAACACATGTATTACTAGGATCACTTGCAGAAGCCGGGCGCCCTGGCCGCTTGTGTCACAAAATCTATGTAATTCTATAGATTTTAGCGTGCAGGTGGCGGGCTCTCGAATTATCTGTGCGTTTTAGAAGATTTTTGGCTGGCATCAGGTCGCTGGTGTAAAATCTTTTAAACTGCGGAGATTTTCATGCAAGTGAGAGTGCAAAGTGCCTCCGACATTGGTGCGCTGGTCCGTGCGGCGCGGAAATCTGGCGGCATACGCCAGGACGACGCCGCGGGCAGTATCGGCGTGAGCGAGACGTTCATGGTGCGCGTCGAGAACGGCGCGGAGGGCATCCAATGGGGCAAGTTGTTCCAGGTGCTTGAGGGGTTGGGGATTCACATGCAACTTGATCTCCCCAACGTGACGTCAGAAGCCGTGCAGGTTGAGCGCGTCAAGCTTGCGAACAGGCAGAGCCGTGCGAGTCGATTGAGGGCGGCCCGCGCAGATGAGGGCAGCCATGGCTGAGCGCAGCCTTCTCGCAAGCATCAACGGCCAGAAGGTGGGAAGACTCGATGGGAGTCAGGACATCTGGTCGTTTCAATATGACGAGGCCTGGCTCTCCAATGCGGAAGCCTTCCAACTGAGTCCCGCGCTACCATTGCAGACGCATCGTCAAATCGACGGCGGAACGAACCGGGCGATACAGTGGTTCTTCGACAACCTGTTGCCGGAGGAGGCTCAGCGCTCGCTGATGGCACGCGATGCGGGGATCAAGAATGAAGCTGATGCCTTCGCGCTATTGGCGTATTACGGTTCCGAGTCCGCAGGTTCGCTGACGCTTTTGGGGCAAGGAAAGGATCCAGCGGAACCCGAGCTTCGTGCGTTACCGGATGATGTGCTGGAAGGACGCATTCGTGCGTTGCCACGGGTTCCCCTCACTCACGATGCCCTGAAGAAGATGTCGCTGGCCGGCGCTCAGCACAAGCTTGCCATCGTCGTGCGCGACGCAGCGCTGCTTGAACCGGGCGGTAATGCACCCTCAACCCACATTCTCAAGCCGGACCATCAGGATGCTGACGACTACCCGCATTCTGTCATCAACGAATGGTTCGTGATGTCACTCGCCGCTCAGCTCGGGCTGGCGGTGCCCACGGTGAGCCGGCGGTATGTCCCTTCGCCTGTCTATCTCATTCGCCGGTTTGATCGACAGGAGAAAGAAGGGAACTGGGGGCGGCTGCATAGCATTGATGCCTGCCAGATGCTCAATCTCTCGCGTACGTTCAAGTATGATCAAGGGAGCATTGAGTCGCTGTCACGCCTGGCAAACATGTGCCGATCCCCAGCGCTCGAAAGGCCCCGGCTCTTTGACTGGCTCGTGTTCAACCTGTTAGTCGGAAATGCCGATGCCCACTTGAAGAACCTGAGTTTTCTCGTGTCGGCCAATGGTATCGCGCTAGCTCCGTTCTACGATTTGTTGAGTGAAACGGTCTATTCCACGCGCGCTTTCGACAAGCAACTCTGGCCCGATGTCAGGCTTGCTTGGCCGATTCAGGGGAGGGAGTTTTTTCGCGACATCGACCGCACCGTGATGATCGAAGCTGGCAGGGAACTCGGTTTGACGGCCCGGACGGCTGAGCGCCGGCTCGACGTCCAGCTTCGGTCAATCATGCCGGCAGCGGCGGCGCTCCATGCCCGCGCTGAAGACGAGAACGCTGAACTGTTGAAGCAGCGGCCGGATCTCGCGGCAACCTTCGGCGGCGAAATGCGGTGCCTGCGGGCAATCCAGCACAACATCATTGCCGACATGACTCGGCAACTTGCTTGATCCTCGCAATTCCGGAGGCCACTTCCCCCACCCGCTTGACGCAGAAGGAGATGCGAAACGTTGTCGCGTTCCTGCGCAGCCTATCGGGTCCCGTCATCCTCCGTGGAGCGTCCTGCCCGATAAGACCCGAGAGGGTTGCCTGGTCATTTCGACCGCGCTGCACTCGGGAAGACGGACGCAGGCCCGCCTACCCGGCATCGACTGCTATAAGGTCGACTACGCCGCCGGCGCGCTTCGAAAGAGGGCTCCATTCCACGCGCTCTGCTCAACGGGTATTCCTGCCGCGATTTGCACTAGCGTGCCGCTGTGCAAACTCGGCGCAGAGTTCAAGGAAGCCAGTCGCCGCGGGCGAGGGTGTTCGTCCCTTCAGCGTGAGCGCGGAAATGGTCCGCTGGATCTCGGGTTTGACCACGCGCCGAATGGTCACTTGACCGACCCGGACCAGCGGCAGCAGCGACAGCGGCAGGATTCCCACAGCCAGTCCGTTCGCCACGAAGCCGATAACCGTGCTGGCGTGCTCGACCTCAAACGCTGGCTTCAGCGGATGCCCCTGTTGCAGGTAGGTCGCCTCCATCAGGTGGCGCACGCTGCTGGTGCCCGTCAGCGACACCAGCCGATGCGGCTGCAGCTGCTGCCAGGTGACCGTGCGCGAGCGCGCGAGCGGGTGCTGGTCATGGCACAGGAGCACCAGGCTGTCCTGGAACAACTCGCGCTGGGTCAGGTCATGCTCGCTGCCAGTCGCGGGCGCCAGCGCAAGATCGACCACCCCTTGCCGCACCATCTCCAGCGCCACGTCGGACAGCACGTCGTGCACCTGCACGACCACGGCCGGGTGCACGGCTTCGAAGGCGACGATGACTTCCGGCAGGAACGCCGCCGCCAGCGACGGCGAGGCGGCAATGGCGAGCCGGCCGCGCTTGCCCTCGACGAAATCGCGGATGCCGGCGAACGCGCTGTCAAAATTCTCGAACAGGCCTTCCACGGCGCCGAGCAGTTCGGTGCCCACGGGGGTCAGGGCCACGTGGCGGGTGGTACGGTCGAAAAGCTGCGCGCTAACCTTTTCTTCGAGCTTGCGCACAGTCGCGCTCAGTGCCGGTTGCGACAAGTGCACCTGGCGGGCCGCCTCGCTGAAGCTCAGGGTATGCCCGACCGCCAGGAATGCTTCGAGCTGTCGCAGTGTCACGCGGGATGTCATCGATATATAGCTCCGTTGGATAAATCTATCACATAATGAAATTGGACGGATAAATGCGCGGGCCCTACTGTGGAGTCATTCCTCCCCTCAAAGGACACCGCGATGAACAACGCAGCACTCGCCCTCAGCACCATCGAAGTCATGCCGTCCGGGAAGGCGTTGGGCGCCGACATCATCGGCGTCGATCTCCGCGCCGGGCTTTCCCCTGAACAGATCGACGAGGTGCGCCAAGCCTGGGCCGACCACCTGGTGCTGCGTTTCCGTGGCAATGGCGAGCTGTCGTTGCAGCAACTGGCCGATTTCTCGCGCCTGTTCGGCGAACTGGATCGTGCGCCGGTAGCCAGCCAGAAAATGGGCAAGGACTTCGACTGGCAGCATCCCGAGATCACCGTGATTTCCAATGTCCTGGTGGATGGCAAGCCGGTGGGCGGCCTGGGCTCATACGAGGCCGTGTGGCATTCGGACATGACCTACAATCCGACCCCTCCAAAAGGGAGCGCCCTGTATGCGGTGGAGATCCCGCCCAGCGGAGGCGACACCCATTTCGCCAACATGTACATGGCCTACGATACGCTGCCGGCCGAGCTGAAGGCGCGTGCCGGCCAGCTCCAGTGCGTGCACGACGCCAGCCGCAACAGTGCCGGCGAACTGCGCCGGGGCTTTGCCGACACCACCGATCCGCGCCATACCATCGGCGCCGTGCATCCGGTGGTGCGGACCCATCCGGTCACTGGCAAGCGCTGCCTGTTCCTGGGCCGCCGCCGCAATGCCTGCCTGCCGGGCGTGCCGCTCGAGGAAAGCGAAGCCTTGCTCGATGCGCTATGGGCGCATGCGACCAGGCCGGAGTTCGTGTGGGTCCAGCAGTGGCAGCTGGGCGACGTCATCCTGTGGGACAACCGCTGCACCATGCACCGGCGCGACAGCTTCGACCCGAGCACGCGCCGCCTGATGYACCGTACTCAAATCACCGGCGAAGCCGTGGTATGAGGGGAGCAGCCATGAACGCTATCCCCGGCGCCCCGGAGCGTACCGCGCAGGGCCTCGACGACGCACCGGTTTCTTCGGCCACGATCGACGAGGTCATCGTGCGCCATCTCGAGTTTCCGTTGAAGACGCCTTACCGTCTGTCCTCCGGCGACCTGACGCTGTTCGACCCCATCGTCATCGAGATCCGCGACAGCGAAGGGCGCAGCGGCTGGGGCGAGGCGCTGATCATCCCGGGCTACACCCATGAATCGATGGAAGTCGCCTGGCAGGTCGCCAGCACGCTGGCCGAGCGGATAGTGGGGCTGGGCTTCACTTCCGCCGCAGCTCTTTCCATGGCCTGGCTGCTCCCCAACCCCGGCGTGGTCAGCGCCATCCTGGCAGCCCTCGACATGCTCGGCGGCGAGCCCATGCTGCGGCCCGCGCACGATGTCACCGTGCCGCTGCTGGCGCCGTGCCAGGCGCACGATGCCGCGCAGATCCGGGAAGAGGTCGACAGCCTGGTCGAACAAGGGTTTCGCACGCTGAAGGTCAAGGTGGGATATGCCTGGCAAGACGACCTCGATCGCCTGCAGATCATCCAGGACGCCGTGGGCGACCGCGCCACGCTTCGCCTTGATGCCAATCGCGGCTTCAGCCGCGCGCATGGCATCGCCTTTGCGCAACGGCTGCATCCCGGTGGCATCGAGTTGCTGGAGCAGCCATGTGGCGCGGAGGATTGGGATGACAACGCCGCGGTGGCTGCGGTATCGACGGTGCCGTTGATGCTCGACGAGTCGATCTACGGGCCTGAGCACATCGAGCGCGCGGCCACCATCGCCAACGTCGGCTTCGTCAAACTCAAGCTCAAGAAAGTGGGTAGCGCCGGGATGCTGCGCGATGCGCTGAACCGCATCCGCGAGCTTGGCATGACACCGGTGATGGGCGATGGCGTGTCGATCGAGATCGGCTGCTGGATGGAGGCCTGTGTCGCGGCGCGCACCATCGACAACGCCGGAGAAATGAACGGCTTCCTCAAGGTGCGCGAGCGTCTGTTCGCTAATCCGCTGGTGTTCCAGCACGGCGCCATCCGCATTCCCGCGGGCTACTGGCCGGAGGTGGATCGCCACGTGCTGGCCGTCCATACGCGGGACAGCAAGCCGTTTCGGGCTGCGCGCCGCTACCGTTAGTGCAACGCAACTGGCGTAGTGCCGCACAGACGGCACGCGCCAAGCGTCAGGAGACAACCATGATTCTGAGCCAATGCCGTCGCGCGGCAGCATGCGGCCTGAGCGCCCTGATACTCGCGGCGGGCGCAGCGCCGGCCATCGCCGGCACCTTCCCCGAGCGCCCCGTCAAGCTGGTGGTGGCCGGCCCGCCATCCGGCGGCACGGATTTCCTGGCGCGTCTGCTGGCCGAACGCCTGACGGCGCTCTGGAAGCAGCCGGTGGTGGTGGAGAACCGCGCCGGCGCCTCCGGTCTGATCGGCACCCGCTACGTCCAGTCCGCGGCGCCCGACGGCTACACGCTGATCCTCGGCCACGCAGCCACGCACGCCATCGTGCCGGCCATGCATCACCCCAGCCCCTACGATCCCGTCAAGGACTTCACGCCGATCAGCCTGGTGGCGACCGCGCCCGAAGTGTTGGTGGTGTCGGCCAGCTCGCCGATCCGGTCGCTGAAGGAACTGCTGGCCGCTGCCAAAGCCAGGCCGGGTTCCATCACCYATGGCTCGCCCGGCATCGGGCTGCCGCAGCACCTGCTGGGGCACCGCATGGCGCAGCTGGCCGGCGTGGACATGCGCCATGTGCCATATCGCGGCAGCAACCCTGCACTGACCGACCTGATCGGCGGCCAGATCAGCGCCATGGTGGTGACCAGCGGGGCCGTGGTGCCGTTCATCAAGGAAGGGCGGGTCCGGGCCCTGGCGGTGAATTCCCCGCAGCGCTCGCCGCTGCTGCCCGATGTCCCTACCTTTGGCGAACAGGGCATGCCCGAGCTGCAACAGATTGGATGGTTCGGGGTATTTGCTCCGGCGAAGCTCCCGGCAGAGCTTGTGGGCGTGCTCAATGCGGGCATTGTGCAAGTTCTTGCCGCGCCGGACGTGCGCACGAAGATCAAGGCACTATATGTAGATCCCGAAGGCGATACGCCGGAGCAGTTCGCCGCCTTCCACCGCGAAGAGGTGCGCAAATGGGCGCAGATTGTCCAGCAGTGCGGTGTACGGGCGGAATAGCGTCGGGCGCACAGCCCGGGTAACGGGATGGAGACAACCATGAAGCATGCAATATCGTGGGTGGCGGCATTGGTTACGTCGTTCGCCACTGTGCCGCTGCTGGCGCAACCGGTGCCGGCGCAGGCCGATGCCGGCTACCCGAGCAAGCCCATCCAGCTGGTGGTGGCTTATCCGCCGGGCGGCGGCACGGACATCCTGGCCCGCGTGGTCGGGGCCGAACTGCAGAAGGCACTGGGACAGCCGGTCGTGGTGGTCAATCGCGGCGGCGCGTCCGGCGCGATCGGCACCGAGTTTGCCGCGCGCGCCGCGCCCGACGGCTATACCCTGCTGCTGGCCACGGCCAACGTCACGATCTCGCCGGCGGTCGATGCCAGGACGCGCTTCAACCCGACTCGCGATTTCGTGCCGGTGACGCTGCTGTCGGATTCACCGTTCGTGCTGGTATCGAATGCCAGCTTTGCACCGAAGACGATCGCCGAGTTGCTGGCCTATTCGAAGGCGCATCCCGGGGCGGTCAACTACGCGTCGACGGGAGTGGGCTCGCCGCAGCAACTGGCGACTGAACTGCTCAAGAAGAAAGCGGGGCTCGACTGGACACACGTGCCGTACCAGGGTGGCGGGCCGGCCATGGCCGACCTGATGGCAGGCCAGGTGCAGGTCATGTTCAGCAACGTGCTGCCGGTGCTGCCCTACATCAGAAGCGGCAAGGTGAGGGCGCTTGCCGTGACTACGCAGGAGCCGCTACCGGCGCTGTCAAAGGTCCCGACCATGATCCAGGAAGGGCAGCAGGACTTCGTGGTCAGCTTCTGGTCCGGCGTGATGGCGCCAGCCGGCACGCCTGGCGCCATCGTTGCCAAGCTGAACGATGCCTTGCTCAAGATCATGCAGCTTCCCGCGGTGCGCGAGCGGCTCGCGCGCGAGGGCAGCATCGTGACACCGATGACCAGCGCGAAGTTCGCCGAGTTCATCGCGGAGGATGCCGCACGTTGGCGGCAAGTCGCCCAGGTCACCGGCGTGCGCGCGGAGCGCTGAGTCGCTTCGCTGTGTCGTTTATCCGGAGCGGCGGCGCGGGCGTACGTCCTGACAGCCGGGACAGCTAGGCCCTGATCACCGCGACGCTGAACGCGCCGTGGTCCAGCGCATCCGCAATGGCATCGCAGGCGTGCTGGAAAAAACCGTAATAGGTGCCGCGCCCGTTTACCACGATCCGGAACAGGATGAATGTCCGGCGGGGTTCGGGATCGGCTTCCGATCTATTCCGGGGTATGGAAGGGGTGCCCTTCGCAAGGTCATGACCGGCATTGAAAGTCGCAATCCAATGCATTGTGCCTCCTCGAACGGGAACCCCTGCTTACTCTGCCAAGACACCGTGATATCCGTACCGCGCGCACGTGTCTTGACGCCGTGAAGTCTGATGTATCGGTTGTAGCCTTCCCCCTTCACCCCCGTCGCTGCGTGAATCGCGATGAATCAGTCCCCTGAGAAAATCATACTCTCAGGCACGTACCGAACCATTATCCAGATGGATTAGTGCGCCGCAGCGCCGATCTCACGTCTTCTCGTATTGCAAGGGCAGCCGCCAGCCTGAAGAATGAGCTAATGGATGAGGGGAGCTGAAATCCTGGACTCTGCCGCGCATTCTTCTCCGAATTCGTCACCGATCTTGTAGCAAGGCGTTCCGTAATATCGAAACCTGTCTATCGGCGTCCAGGTAATTCAAGAACTCGTGCGTCTCCGAACTCAGGCGGGACCTTGAACACATTTGAGCGGGTCGCGTCCAGTCCGCGACATGGTCCATCGCGAACCTTGAACTGGTGCACCGTGGACTTTCGCTGGCTGGTACCGGTGAGTGGCGACGGCATGGATGTATTGCGGCTGGTACATAGCCCGCATCGCAGCATTCTCATCAGCCGACGGAGCACATCTCGGAGCGGCACTCATGGCGGTGAGATCACGCATACACTGAAGAACTACGTCGGGAGATTCTCCATGAACGCACTCGTCCAGGCCTTGGCAAGCAGCAGTGACAAGTTGCGGTCGGAACTCGAGACGATCTACAAGGATCTCCATCAGCATCCGGAACTTTCCATGCAAGAGGTCCGCACCGCCAAGGTCGCGGCGGACTATATCGAAGCACTCGGTTACCAGGTGGCGCGCGGGGTGGGCATGACCGGTGTCGTCGGCGTGTTGCGCAACGGGCCGGGCGCGACGGTGATGCTCCGCGCGGACATGGATGCGTTGCCCATGGCCGAAAATACCGGCTTGCCTTATGCGAGTACAGTCAAGGCCACAGATGACGAGGGCGTGGTGGTCGACGTGGCCCACTCCTGCGGGCATGACATGCACGTGACGTGGCTGCTAGGCGCTTCCCGCATCCTTGCAGAGCACCGGGACGCCTGGAAGGGTACGGTCATGGTGGTATTTCAGCCGGGGGAAGAGGTGGCGGCCGGCGCCAGCAGCATGGTCAAGGACTGGCAGGAGGCAAGCTTGCCCAGGCCGGACATCATTTTGGGTCAGCATGTCATGGTGGGCGCGAGCGGCACGGTGAGTTACCGCCCCGGGATTATCCTGTCGGCGGGCGATAGCCTGAAGATCAGGCTATTCGGTCGCGGCTCCCACGGTTCTCAGCCTCAGACTGCCATCGACCCGGTCATCATGGCCGCCTCCACAACGCTGCGCCTGCAGACCATCGTCTCGCGTGAGATCTCGCCCATGGAAAATGCGGTGCTGACCATTGGGGCGCTGCAAGCGGGGACCAAGGAAAACATCATTCCAGACGAAGCCACGATAAAGCTCAATATGCGCACGTTCGATGAAGACGTGCGCGAGTACATGCTGGCGTCTATCAGGCGGATTTGCTGTGCCGAGTGCGATGCGTCGAATGCCGAGCGGGCCCCCGAGTTCACCACGCTCAGTTCGTATCCGCTTACCGAAAACGATGTTGCCGCCACGGGTAGCGTCGCTGACCTTTTCAAGGCTCAGTTTGGCGACAATGCCTACGAAGCATCACCGGCATCGGCCAGTGAAGACTTCAGCGTCTTTGGTCGCACCTGGAACGTGCCATACGTGTTCTGGTTTGTCGGCGGGACCGACCCGGACGTTTATGCGCAAGCCAAGGCGGCCAAGCAGATCAACAAGATACCGAGCAATCATTCCCCCAAGTTTGCACCGGTCATTCATCCTACGCTGGAGACGGGCATGCAGGCGTTGCTTACGGCGGCCTCTGCCTGGCTTTGCGCATCTCAAGGGGCATGATGGAACACGGTCTTTTTGTCTCGGTTGACCTGTTCGGCACCTTCGCATTCGCAGTCAGCGGCGCACTCGCAGCCGAGCAAAGGCGTCTCGACCTGTTTGGCATTGTAGCCATCAGCTATCTGACAGCTTGTGGCGGTGGCGTCGTTCGAGACCTGTGCCTTGGTTCTTTGCCACCGGCCGGCATCTCGGATTGGCGTTACCTTGCCACCTCGGGATTAGCCTCGATCATGGCGATCTGGGCGCGTCCCATCATTGACCACCTTAAGCATCCAATCGTCTTCTTTGACTCGCTGGGCCTGGGTTTCTTCGCGGTCATTGGTGCACACAAGGCGCTGCAGTTTGGCCACAACATCGAAGTTGCCATCATTCTCGGCATGGTGACTGCTGTCGGCGGTGGATTAGCACGGGATGTGGTCCTCAATCGCGTGCCGATCATCCTGCATAAGGAGATCTATGCGCTCGCGGCCCTGATCGGCGCATCCATCCAGGTTCTGGGACAAGTCATGGAGTGGAGGGTGGCAGTCACCCCTTGGTTCGCTGCGTCGATATGCTTTGCGATCCGCCTTCTCGCATTGCGCTATTCTTGGAGTCTGCCTGTGGTCCGCCGAGGCAACGTAGCGCAATAGGTGCATGACGGTGCATCGTCCGCTGCGCGTCCGGTCGATGCACGCGCGCCCGCCCCGGTGAGTGTCCCGCCCTGGAGGCGTTCGCTTTACAAAACGCGTCAATGCTGGTGCGCAGACGAGGCTTTCAGATCTGGCACCGTGACGGCGACGACTTCGGCAGCCAGGATCTTGTGGGTCGGGTCGGCCAGTTCGAGGCGAAGCTTGTGCGGCCCCGGCGAGAGCCCGACGACGATGATCGGGTCCTCGCTCGTATGCGCCCACGTGCCATGAGCGTCGTCTACCGTCACGTGCAGATGCCCGACGCGGGGCGAGATGTCGACGGCGGGCTTGCCGAATACCGGCATGACACGGAAGTTCTCGGTCCGGAACTGGACGATGACCACGCCGCGTGCGAGCGGTTCGGCAAGTGGCGCGTACGGTATCAGCTTGGGTGCGGGTTCGTTGCTAAGCGGAAGAATGGCTGGTGGGCGAATGGCTTCCTGTGCCGTTTGCGCCGATGCACTGATGCAGCATGCTGTCGCGATGATGGCGGCCGAAAGGTATGTCCAGGTGGGGCGCATGACGTTGTCCTTTTTCGCAGATGGGTTGCCTTGGCGCGGGAGCCGGTCAGGGGCATTCCGCGCGACAGGGGCATTCCGCGCGAGATCAAGGCTGCCTGGCCTTGCCGCCCGGCCAACGTCGATCCATTCACCCCTTCCTCAAGGGACGCAAGCAACTACGCATGATGGCTGACAGGCAGGACCGGGACGAGGAGAATCTGGCAAGAGCACTGAACCTTCGCGTTCAGATTGTTAGATCAGACCCTCGCCAGCGAATTCCATATGGGCCAGCGGGCCAGATGGCCCGCATTACGGTAACCAAGAACGGTAACCAAGAAGTTCTTATGTGGACAGGAGGAAACCTCAGCGTGTCCAGCCGGCTCGACGGCCAAGCCTTCAAGGCGAGGAAGTCGGCCAGAAGCGGCGTGGCGCACGGCGGCAAGCCACGATCTCCAACCATGGGGGGTCAGGCTGGCCGGATCTGGGCAATCACCACCAGAATCACCGCCGCATTGCCGGGCTGCTGGAAGTGGGAGTAGGCGGCCCGCGCATGGCCGGCCTTTTCGCCGAGCACGTCGGCGAAAAAATCGGACGCGCCATCCAGCACCGCCGGCTGCTGCAGCCATCCCTCGGCGCTGGTCACGTGACCTTCGAGGCGGACGATATGGTCCAGCCGCTCGAAGCCGCCCAGATGCGCGTGGATCTGGGCCAGCACATTGAGCGCGGCAAGCTTCGCGGCGCGCTGGCCTTCCTCGAGGGTCAGGTCCTTGCCGACTTGGCCCTGCCAGACCACCTTGCCATCAGCCAGCGGCAACTGCCCGGAAATGAAGAGTAGGTCTCCTGCCTGGCTGACAGCCGTGTAGCTGCCCAGTGGCTGGGGCGGATTGGGCAGTGTCAGCCCATGTGCTGCGAGGCGTTCCTGAACGGACATGATGGCTCCTGATGGGGTTCGGTTGCTTATGGCATGACTTTAGGCGGTGGGCCTCACCTGATAAAGGCATCGGTCGGAACAGGATTTGCTACATGGGGGAACAAGTGGACAGCGCGTAATCCGGCCAGAATGGCGCCATTCACGCTATTGGGAAATGAAAAGGATCCTGTGCGGACTCGTGTCGGATGCATCACGATACCAAGCCCGCGACGAGATGCGCGGAGATGCGCGTCACCCTGGTGGCCAACGGTTGTCTCGACGGAGCCGGCGGTCAGTTTTTGAAACGGTGTGGAAAGCGCCACCTCGCCCCTCCGTTTTGTATTCCTCTGTATCAGACCGCGGCCGGGATACACACGCTCAAGAATCTGCCTGCGTATCGCTACACCGCTGATACATCGATCTTCTTAAATGCTCCCTGTATGCCCTCCGGCTCGGCAATTGTCCGATTCGGTTATTTCAAATCACTGACAAGGAGTCAAAGATGAGCAAGATCGAAAAAGCTGTCTACACCGGCACGAGCGAGATCGAGAAAGTTCTCTACACCGGCAAGACCCATACCGCCGGTGGACGCGATGGCGCGGCCCGCAGCGATGACGGTCGTCTGGATATCAAGCTCACGCGCCCGGGCAGCGCAGGTAGCGGAACCAATCCCGAGCAACTGTTCGCAGCGGGCTGGTCTGCCTGCTTCATCGGTGCGCTCGGCAAGGCTGCCCAGGCCGGGGGAGTCACGCTACCGGCCGATGTGGCTGTTGACGCCGAGGTCGATCTTGGCATGACCGGGGAAGCCTACTTCCTGCAGGCTCGCCTGACTGTCAGCCTGCCTGGCTTCGACCGCGAGACCGCGCTTTCGCTGGCGCAGGATGCGCATCAGCGTTGCCCGTACTCGAAGGCCACACACGGCAATATCAATGTCGTGATCGACGTGGTCTGACGGCGCAAGGCCTGCCCGCGTGGCAGGCAGGCCTGCGATCCACCCGATGATCTGATCCAGCGAGCGTGCGGACATCGACACGCTGCGAGGGG
>NZ_JBFTND010000025.1:0-78714 GCF_056397305.1 Cupriavidus sp. 05N40 | reverse complement strand
GTTCACCACCATCAGCAGGTAGACCAGTACAACCGCCAGCACCAGCCCGGTGCCGAGCCCGCGATAGGATTCCCGCATCGACTGAACCTGTCCCCGCAGCACGATGGAAGAGCCGGGCGGCAACTGCGCGCGGGCGGCATCCACCAGCCGGCTCGCGTCGGCGGCGACGCCGCCGAGGTCGCGTCCCTGCACGGAGGCGAAGATGTCGAGCACCGGCTGCACGTTGTAGTGCGAGACCACCGCCTGCTGCGAGCTGCGCGACATGGTGCCGAGCGTGCCGAGCGTGCCGAGCTGGCTCTGCGCGCCGGTGCCGGCGGCGCTGTTGCCCACAGGCAGGTTTGCCAGCGTCTGCAGCGAATGGATGTCGTACTGCGGCACCTCGGTCAGCAGCGGATAGCTGACGCCGTTCTTGGGGTCCAGCCAGAAATTGGGCGTGGTCTGCGCGCTGCCGGAAAGGGAAATCAGCAGGTTCTGCGCCACGTCATGCTGGGTCAGGCCCGCCTGCAGCGCCTTGGTGCGGTCGACGTTGATGTCCAAGGTGGGCGCGTCCGCCGGTTGCTGGATGCGCGCATCGACCAGTCCACGCACGCTGCGCAGCTGCGACAGCAGGCGGTTGGCGACGACGCGATTCTCGTCGACGCGGCTCCCAACGATCTGGATGTCGATCGGCGCGGGCAGGCCGAAATTGAGGATCTGGCTGACGATGTCGGCCGGCAGGAAAGAGAAGGTGACGCCCGGGAAGGCCGCGGTAAGCCGGTTGCGCAGCATCGCGACGTAGTCCGCGGTGGGGCGGTGGCCCGGCTTGAGGCTGATCATCACGTCGGCGTCTTCCGGGCCGATGGGGTCGGAGGTGTCGTAGGTCAGGTTGATGCCACTGACCGGCACGCCGATATTGTCGAGGACGCCGCCGCGCTCGCCGGGCGGGATCGCGTCCCTGATGCGGCTCTCGACCTGATCGGTCAGCGCCGCGGTCTGCTCGATGCGCGTACCCGTCGGCGCGCGCAGGTGCAGGCGGATCTCGCCGGCGTCGACAGCGGGAAAGAAGTCACTCCCGATGAACGGCAGCAGCGCCAGCGAGCCCAGGCAGAACAGCAGGCACAGCGCCACGAAACGGCCCCGCTGCGCCATGGCCCACGACAAGGCGGCGCGATAGCGCTTGCGCAGCACCTCGAAACGCCGCTCGAAGCGCTGCTGGAGCCGTGCGAGAGCGGCGAAGCGGCCGTGGGGCCGGGCGTCGCCCGCGGCGCGCGCGCGCAGCAGGTACATCGCCAGCGTCGGTATCAGGGTGCGCGAGAAAAAGTAGGAGGCGCACATGGCGAACACCACCGCTTCGGCCAGCGGCACGAACAGGTAGCGCGCCACGCCGGACAGCAGGAACATCGGCACGAACACGATGCAGATCGACAGCGTGGAGACGAAGGTGGGCACGGCAATCTCGCCGGAGCCGTTGAGGATGGCGTCGTGCAATGGCTCGCCGTTCTCGATGTGGTGGGTGATGTTCTCTATGGCCACGGTGGCATCGTCGACCAGGATGCCCACCGCCAGCGCCAGGCCGCCCAGCGTCATGATGTTGATCGTCTGGCCCAGCGCGGAGAGCGCGGTCAAGGAAGTCAGCACCGCGAGCGGGATCGACACGGCGATGATTAGCGTGGCACGCCAGCTGCCCAGGAACAGCAGGATCATGGCGGCGGTCAGGCTGGCGGCGATCAGCGCTTCGCGCACCACGCCGGAGATCGCGGCGGTGACGAACACCGACTGGTCCGACAGCGTGCTGATATGCAGCGAAGGTGGCAGGGCGGCGCCGATCTGCGGAAGCATGGCCTTGACCCGGCTGATGATGTCCAGCGTCGAAGCGCTGCCGGTCTTCTCCACCTGCAGCAATGCGGCGCGCTTGCCGTCGCTGCGCACGATATTCGTTTGCGGCGCGTAGCCGTCGCGCACATGGGCCACGTCGCGCACGTAGATCACATTGCCGCCGACGCTCTTGACCGGCAGGTCGTTGAGCGCGTCCACGGTATCCGTGCTGCCGTTCATGCGCACGTTGTACTCACGCTYGCCCATTTTCGCGGTGCCGCCCGGCAGCGTGAGGTTCTGCGCGTTGACGGCGCTCACCACGTCCGCCGGCGTCAGGCCCTTGGCCTGCAGCGCGGCGGGATCGATGTCGATCATGATCTGGCGGACCTTGCCACCGAAGGGCAGGGGCACGGCGGCGCCCTGCACGGTGGCGAGCTGGGTGCGGATGAAGCTGTTGCCCAGGTCGTAGAGTTTCTGCTCCGGCAGCGTGTTGCTCGACAGGCCGAGTTCCAGCACCGGTACGGTCGAGGCGTTGTAGCTGATGATGTTGGGCGGCAGCGTGCCGGGCGGCAGGATGCGCAGGATCGAGGCCGAATTGGCGGCCGCCTCGGCGATTGCACGGTTGATGTCGGCGCCGGGATGGAAGAAGACCTTGACCACCGACACGCCGTTCAGCGATTGCGATTCGATGTGCTCAATGTCCTCCACGTCGGTGGTCAGCGCGCGCTCGTAGCTGGAGGTGATGCGGTGTGCCATGTCCTCGGCAGAGAAGCCGTTGTAGGACCACACGATGCTGACCACCGGGATATTGATGTCGGGAAAGATATCGGTCGGCGTGCGTTCGATGGCCAGTGGGCCCAGTACAAGCAGCAGCAGCGCGAGCACGATGAACGTATAGGGTCGCCGCAAGGCGAGTTTGACGATCCACATGGTTGGTTCCGGGCGAGAGATCGAAGGGAGGCTGCCTTCGATCGATAGGCGGGCAGCGCTTGGTGATGTCGCCAGTGTGGTGGCTGCGCATTTACCCGGTCCTGACCAATGCATTACGGAATTGTCATGTTGCGCGGGCGGCGCAGGCAGGATCACTCGGCGCGCACGGATGCCACGGATGCCATCGAGGCCAAGGTGACAAGCTTGTCATCAATTGGTCAGCCTGAGGTCACCGGGCGAGACCAACAATGGTTACAACTTGTCCGTCATCCCGACGCAAGTTCCACAACCGCCACGCGCAAGCGGGCCATCCCGTCGAAACACCGGAACACCGGAACACCGAAAGAGGTAACCATCATGAAAGCACTGATCCAAGCCGTACTGCTCGCCTGCACCCTGACAGTCCCGGCACTGTCGTTCGCCCAGAGCGTGCAGGGCCCCGTGACCCGCGCCGAAGTGCGCGCCGACCTGATCCGCCTGGAGCAGGCCGGTTACAGCCCGCACGGCGACGACGCGAACTATCCGCAGGATCTGCAGGCGGCCGAGGCCAAGGTGGCGGCCGAGACCGGCAGCGCAAGCACGGGCACCCCGATGCACGCGCAAGCGCAAGGCCAGGCGCGCCTGCACGCGTCGCTAGGCACGCCCGCTATCGACCAGGTGCGCAACGCCTTCCAGTTCGGCGCATGAGCGCCGCACGCTCGTGCGCGCCGCGCGCCCCGCTTGCCGCCACGCGCGGCAGGGCCGCGGTGCCGGTGCATGCGCTGGAGCGATACGCCAGTCTCCAGCGCTATTGCGCCGCTGCTGGAGTGCGCTGCGAGCAGGGTGGGCCGATGCGCCGCTCACCCGCAGTGCGAATCTGCAATGACCAGGCATGCGGGAAAAATTTCCTGCCGGGAACCTAGCAGAATCCTGATAACGGGCTACGCCCCGCACAAGCCGGAGATCACACCAGCTTTGTGCCGGGCCCGGGCCGCCATCGGTAGGAACTCGTATACAACGCACGAACTCGTGCCGCGCACGGAAAGGATTGGCTATGACTGACAACGTTGGAGGCCCCTTGGGGCAAAAACCCAAGCTGAGCGCCGGTGCGGTGGCGATCCGATATGGCGGCATCGGGGTGGCGACACTCGTGCTCGCCGGCGCCTTCGCCTATGCGGGCGGCTGGCTCTCACCGGATCGCCTTACGCAGGACAAGGTCGTTTCCGGCTTCGAAGCGGCGAACGGAAAGCACGCAGGGTTCCGTCGCAATCATGCGAAGGGCCTCTGCGCGACAGGCTGGTTCGATAGCAACGGTTCGGGATCAGCGCTTTCCCAGGCCAGGCTGCTAGCCCGCGGGCGCGTGCCCGTGGTCGGGCGAATCGCCTTCGCCGGCGGCATGCCATTCGTTGCCGATGGACCCAGTCTCGTGCGAAGCCTTGCTCTGCAATTCAAGCCCGACGGTGGACAGGAATGGCGCACGGCGATGGTGGATATCCCCGTTTTTCCCTTCAGCACGGTGCAGGCGTTCTACGATCAGATGATGGCGTCGATTCCCGATCCGAAAACCGGCAAGCCCGACCCTGAGAAGGCGAAAGCGTTTGCTGCGGCTCACCCGGATTTCGTGGCTGCCGTCGGCATCGTGGGCCATCGCGCCGTCTCGTCTGGTTTCTCGAACAGCACCTATAACGCACTGGATACCTTCCTGTTCGTGGACAGGGCGGGCATCCCGGTACCGGTTCGCTGGTCCGCCGAGCCTGTCCAGCCATTCGCGCCGGTCGGCAAGCAGCAGGGCGCCGATCCGAACTACCTGTTCGACGCGCTGATCTCGGAGGTGGCTCAGCATCCCGTGCAGTGGAAGATGGTGGTGACCGTCGGCCAGCCGGGAGACCCCGTCAACCCCGACAAGGCGTGGCCCGATGGCCGGCAGAAGGTCGACATTGGCACGGTCACGCTCGACAAGGTGTCGAGCGAAGACAGTGGTACCTGCACCGACATCAATTTCGATCCAACGATCTTGCCGGCCGGAATCGAAACGTCCGCCGACGACATCCCGAGCGCCCGCTCTGCAGCCTATTCGCGTTCCTTCACCGTTCGCGAGAACGAGCGTCGCGAGAAGCCGACCAGCGCAGTCACACCGCAAGAAGTGAATGCAGGAGCAAAATCATGAGAACCACCATCCAAGGCTTCTCGGCGCCGTCGCGGATCCTTCACTGGCTGATGGCAGCGCTGATCCTGGCCATGTTGTTCATCGGCATCGGCATGGTAGCGACCGTCTCCGGCCGCTATGCCTTGCTACTGTCGATTCACAAGCCGCTCGGCGTTGCCATCCTGGTGCTCGCGGCAGTACGCCTGGTGAACCTCCTGATCAACCCGCCCCCGCCGCTGCCGGCCGCGCTTTCGCCGCTCCAGCGTCTGGCGGCACGGGCTTCGCATGCCATGCTCTATGTCCTGATGTTCGCGATACCGCTGATCGGTTGGGGCATGCTCTCGGCGGGCGGCTACCCGATCGCGCTCTATGGGCAAGCACAACTGCCGCCCATCCTGCCGCACAGCGCCGCCTTGTATGCGACGCTGCGCAATGCGCACACCATGCTTGCATTCTTGCTGTTCGCAACCGTTCTGGTTCACTTCGCCGCGGCGCTGTATCACGGGCTGATCCGGCGCGACGGTGTACTGGAAGGCATGACTACCTGGAAGCCTCAGCGATAGTCGCGCCAACCCTCCTTGCAGCTACCACGTGAGAATGGCGAGCGTTCCCGAATCAGGGGCTCGCCGCTCGCGCCGCGGGCGTGCAGATTCCTCGCTGGTCGTGGCGCTGGCTTGGTCTCGTCAGGGACGATGGGTGCTGCCCCGACGTATCGGAGGCGATGATCGGCTTCGCGATGGGTGGATTGCCGCTGGGCAGGATCACATGCCGTCAGAGCCGTACCCAGAGCGCGACGACGACGGCCATCGCGCAACTTGCGGCACAGATTCCGATCCAGGCCACTGCCAGCAGGACGTCGCGCGGCTTGTCGATGTTGAAGGTGTAGCCGTACTTGTCGCCGCTGTGGGTGCTGGTGCGCGGATCGCTGGCGTTGGCCAGGGTAGCGGACAGGATGCTGGCGCCGATGAGGCCGGCCGCGGCAAGGAGGCGTTTGTCGCGAGTGGTCATGATGTTCTCCAGTCGGGTAGCAGGATGGTGCCGGCGCGGAGGTCCGGCGGGTAAGGCGCGGCGTTGCGCAACACAGCTTGCTTCGCGGATCTGCCTGCTTCTACAACTCGGCTGGAACAGGGAGCGCCTGGCATTCGGGTGTGTCGAGCAGGCTTGCTTTGCCTTGCTGGAAGAATAGATTGGTCCTTGCGTGTGCGCACTCGTGCATGGGTTCGTTGTACTAACGCATTGGTAGCGGCAAGTCATCCTTTGGTTTAGGTGTGGCCGCGATAGGCCATCGCTACCCGCCGATGACCTGTGCGGAATCGGCAAAGCACCTGTACCCGCGCCGTGGCCTGGGCCAGGCGAAGGCGGTGCATGGAGCCGGCAGCCAGCGCGTAGCCAGCGCAGCTTGCCACTGCGTGGCGTTCGTCGGGCCACCGCGGTGGCATCGAGCACTGCCGCCAGGATCATGGCCTCGGCATTGCACGGCCGCGGGCGGCGTGGCGCACGGTGTCGCGCAATTCACGCAGCCGTACGCGCGAATGCGGCTTTCATCTTCCAGCTATGGGGGGTCTCGCCGAAGAAGCGCTTGAACACGGTGGTGAAGTGCGATTGCGAGCGCAAGCCGCAGCTCAGCGCAACGTCGAGGATGTTCTGGGAATCGGGGGGCAGGGCCCGGATTCCCGGGGAACGCGCGCGCGCTGACTGCCCGCACGCCCCCGGGATTGGCCGGGTTGCCTATTGCAGCGTGATATGTTTCTCGGTGACGACCTTGGCCCAGCGGTCCGCGTCCTTGCGGATCTGCGCATCGAACGCGGCGGGCGCGGTGCCGCTCGGCTCGGTGCCCAGCTCCAGCAGCTTGGACTTGACCTCGGGCAGGGCGACTGCCTTCGCGACCTCGGCGCTGAGGCGGTTGACCACCGCGTCCGGCGTGCCCGCCGGGGCAAACAGGCCGAACCAGCCTACGTCGGCAAACTGCGGATAGCCTTGCTCGACGAAGGTAGGCACGCTTTCGAGGCCTTTCCATCGGCGTGGACCGGTCACGCCGATGGCGCGGACGGTGCCGGCCTGGACATGTGGCTTGATCGCGAGCGGGTCGACGAACAGGCCATTGATCTGCCCGCCGATCAGGTCCTGGATCGCGGGCGCCGAACCTTTGTAGGGTACGTGCATCATGTCGAGCCCGGTGGCGGAAGCCAGCAGTTCGCCCCAGAGGTGCGAGCCGGTGCCGGCGCCGAAGGAACCGAAATTGAGCTTGGTGGACGCAGCCTTGCCATAGGCCACGTAGCTTTTCAGGTCGGTCACCGGCAGCTTGCGGTCGACCACGAACACGACCGGCGATGCGGCGATTTCCGCCACGCCCCTGAAGCTCTTGATGGCGTCATAGGGCAGGTCCTTGAACAGCGCCGGCTGGATGCTGTGCGCCGAGTTGTTCATCAGCAAGGTGTAGCCATCCGGCGCGGCCTTCGACGCGATCGAGTAGCCCACTATGGTCTGCCCTCCCGGGCGGTTGTCCACCACGACCGGCTGCCCCATCTGCCGCGACAGGGCCGCGCCGAGGGTCCGGGCGATGATGTCGGTCCCGCCGCCGGCGGCATAGGGCACGATGATGCGGATCGGATGCGTGGGGAAATCCGCGGGCTTCCCGGCGCGCGCGGGGTGGGGCGCCAGCATCAGCAAGCTGGCGGCCCCGGCCGCGAGGTACGCGGCCGTGTTGGACCTGGTCATGGTTGTCTCCTGTTTTTTTTCGATCTACTCGTTTTTCGATCTACTCGTACACCACCGAGTACTTGATGGTCAGCGTGGCGAAGGCCGCGTCGATGGTCGACATGGCGGCATTGCGCTCGGCCGGGCCCATGGCGGCGGGCAGGACCAGGGTCGAAGTCAGTCCCAGGTCGCCGCGATCCTCGACACGGATGTCCTGCACCGGTACCGGCGCGTCGCTTGCGGCATCCGCGAGCATCTGTTGCTGGGCGCGCCGGATGGCGTCGCCGCGCAGGACATTCTTCTGGATCTTGCCGACCGCTGTCTTTGGAATCACGTCGACCAGGTAGAACTGCTTGGGCACAGCGGCGCGCTCGGGAATCACTTCATAGGCATAGTGCTTCAGGCGGCCGAGCGGGTAGTCGCTGCCCGGCTTGAGCGCGATGTAGGCAACCGGCAGTTCGCCGGCATGCGCGTCCGGGATGCCGATCGCGGCGGCATCGAACACCGCCGGATGGCGATAGAGCGCCTCCTCGATCATGCGCGGATCGATGTTGTTGCCTCCACGGATGATCAGGTCCTTGGCCCGGCCGGTCAGCCAGAAGTAGCCTTCCTGATCCCGGTAGCCGAGATCGCCGGTGTTGAACCAGCCGCCCTCGAACCAGATACCACGGTTGTGCTTCGGATCGAGATAGCCGGCAAAGATGTTGGGGCCGCGCACGATCACCACGCCGGGCTCGCCGGGCTCGCAATCGCGCACGATGCGGTTATCGGCCACCTTGACCGCCTTCATCTGCTGGTAGGCCTTGCGAAATCCGATCGAGCCCGTGCGCGCCTCGCCGTAGCGCGGGTTGCAGGCGCTCAGCGCGGTGCCTTCGGTCAGGCCGTAGCCTTCCATGATGACCGAGCCGGTCTTCTTGCCGAAGGCCTCGGCGATCGCGGTCGACAGCGGCGCCGTGCCGCAGGTCGCGGCCTGCAGCGAACTGATGTCGGCACCGTCGATCGGGATGTTCAGCAGCATGTTGACCACGCTTGGCACCATGCTGATGGTGGTGACGCGGAAGCGCTCGATGATGCGCCAGATGTTGCGGATCACCGAAGGGTCGCGCCAGCCGCCGGAGGTCAGCATGACTACCGAGGCCCCGCGCGCCAGCGGCATCAGGCAGTTGGTCAGCACGCCCGTGACATGGAACATCGGCACGCCGCAGACGCGCACGTCCTCGGGCTGGACGTCATATTGCATGCCGCTGACCCAGGCCATGAAGACCTCGTTGCCATGGGTGTGGAGAGCGAGCTTGGGTGTGCCCGTGGTCCCGCCGGTATGGAACATCGAAGCGGTGTCCGCGGGAGCGATCCGCCGCCCGCTGTCGAGCGACTCGGCGCTCAGGCGCGGCAGCTCGGCCAGGAGGTCGACGATGCCGTCCTCACTTGCGGGACCGCCGCCTGCCTTGATCCAGTGCCGGACTTCGGGCAGGTCCTGCCGGATCAGCATGGCTTTGTTCCATGCCTCGATATCCGCGTCGGGGCCGTAGACAATCACGGCCTTCGCCCCCGCATTGCTCAGCAGGGCACGGATGATCTCCGGCTCCAGCATCCAGTTGACGGGGCRGGCGATGCCGGCGGCCTCGCTGCCCCAGATTGCGTATTGCGACTCCGGCGCTACTGGCATGAGAATGCCGATCACGTCGGTCGGGCCGATCCCGAGCGAATGCAGCAGGTTGGCGGTCTGGGTGATGCGCCCGAACAGCTGCCCGTGGGTGACCGTGGTGGCGCGGTCCAGCTCGTCACCCGAGGCGAAGTGGTACAACGCCGGGGCGTCGGGCGCGCGATCGCGCGCCAGGCGCAGCAGATCGTAGGTGCTGTCGGGCAGCTTGCGCCCGGCCAGCGGCGTCTGCTCGAAGCGCTCGATGTCGGCCAGGGTCGCGACCTGCAGGCGGGGATGGTAGATATCCTGCGCCGGGTCCGCGGCGCCAGGCGCGTGCGCGCCGGCGGCGGTTGCCAAGGTTGCTTGCGTCATGATCAGGATCCCCGGTAGGCCGGACGGCGCCTGTTCAGGAAAGCGTCGCCGCCTTCGTGCATGTCATCGGTGCTGAAGAGCGTGGCGAAGGCGAGCTGTTCCATCATCAGCGCCGTGTCCAGGTTCGTGTCCTGTCCGTTGTTGATCATCAGCTTGGCCATGGCGATGGAGTGCGGCGACTTCTCCGCGATGCGGTGCACGTAGGCCTTGGCCTCCTCGAGCAACTGCGCGGCGGGCACCACCTTGTTGACCAGGCCGATGCGGTAGGCCTCGTCGGGCTTGATGATCTCGCCGGTGAAGATCATTTCCTTGGCGCGCGTTGCGCCGACCAGCCGGACCAGGCGCTGGGTGCCTCCGCGCCCCGGGATCAGGCCGACATTGGTTTCGGTCTGCCCCATCAGGGCATTGTCGGCGGCCACGCGCAGATCGCAGGCCATGGCCAGTTCCAGGCCGCCGCCGAAACAGGGTCCGGCAATGGCCGCCACCACCGGTATGGTGCTGTGATGGATCAGCGCCCACAGGTCAGACGAGCCGCTGGTGGGGCCGAACGCGTCGATCGGGCGGCGCTTGAGCATCTCGACGAGGTCGCCCCCCGAGACGAATGCCTTGGTGCCGCCCCACAGGACGATGCCGCGGATTGTCTTGTCGGCCATCAGCGACGACATCGCCGCGTAGATGTCATTGCGCAGCGCGCCGTTGAGGGCGTTGTACTTCTCGAGCCGGTTCATCGTGACGATGCCGCAGCTGCCATCCCGGTCGACGAACACGGTGTCGTATTCGGTGATGCCGGTGCTCGGGTTCTTGGTCATGTTGCTGTCTCCTGGCTTGTTGGCGCTTCTTAGTGGATGAATTCGAACAGGCCGGCGGCACCCATGCCGCCTGCCGCGCACATGGTCACCACGCCGTACTTCGCCTTGCGGCGGCGCCCCTCCAGCAGCAGGTGGCCAACCTGGCGCGCGCCGGTCATGCCATAGGGATGGCCGATCGCAATCGCGCCACCGTTGACGTTGACGCGTTCCTCGGGCAGCCCCAGCTGGTCGATGCAGTACAGCGCCTGGCAGCCAAAGGCCTCGTTGAGTTCCCACAGGTCGATATCGTCGACGGTCAGCTCGTTGCGCTCCAGCAGGCGGGGAACGGCGCGCACCGGCCCGATGCCCATTTCGTCCGGCTCCACGCCCGCGGTCGCCAGGCCGATGAAATAGCCGAGCGGCACCAGGCCGCGCCGTTCGGCTTCCTTCTCTGACATCACCACGAGCGCCGCGGCGCCGTCCGACAACTGGCTGGAATTGCCGGCGGTCACCTGGTATCCCTCGCCCTTCACCGGGGGCAGGGCGCTGAGCTTCTCCAGCGTGGTGTCGGGGCGGTTGCCTTCGTCGGCTTCGAGCAGGCATGCCTCCGAGACGGTTTGCCCGGTCGCCTTGTCGGTCACGCCCTTGGTCGTGGCAAGCGGCACGATCTCATCCTTGAACAGGCCGGCCTGCTGGGCACGGTCGGTGCGCTGCTGGCTGCGCACGGAGAAGGCGTCCGATCGTTCGCGCGACATGCCATAGCGCTTGGCCAGGATCTCGGCGGTATCGATCATGTGCAGGTACACATCCGGCCGGTGCTGGGCAAGCCAGGCTTCCTGTTGCGCCGTCTTGAGCGTCACGGGCTGCGACAGGCTGATCGATTCGACGCCGCCGGCGACCATGACCGGCACCTTGTCGATCAGTACCCGCTGCGCAGCGAAGGCGACCGCCTGGAGGCCGGACGCGCAGAAGCGCGTGAGGGTCGTCCCGCTCACCGATACCGGCAGGCCGGCGCGAATGCCGCCGGCACGGGCGACATTGCCGCCGGTGGCCGCCACCGGCTGGCCACAGCCGAAGATGATGTCTTCGACTTCGGCACCGTCGAGCCTGGCGCGCCGCACGGCATGTTCGATGGCATGCCCGGCCATGGTGGCGCCATGCGTCTGGTTGAACGCGCCGCGGCCGGCCTTGCCGATGGGGGTACGGGCGTAGGAAACGATTACTGCGCGAGACATAGACTCTCCTTGGATGGTGGCTGTCGCGGGGGATTCCCGATCCCGGTCCGCAACGAATATAGACAGTGGATACATTAAGGCGGACCGATCCGGCTGGACGCGATGCCTGGATGGCATCGGCTGGCCGCGGAAGACTGCATCGGCTCATCAGTGTATCCACTGTCTACATGCTAGTGAGCGGATCTGGAGAGGTCAAGCGCTCAGCGTCGTTGCGCGGGTTTACCTCGATCTTGCGGTGAGCAATGGACGGGGGAAGACGGCGGCCGCCGGCCGTCGGCGGCTATCGGGATGCCTGCACGGCATCCACGATTTCGCTCGACAGCGTTTCCGAGCGCGCCGCGCGGGCGAGTACCAGGCCACCGACCATCGTGGCCAGCATCAGGATCGCATCCTTGCGCGAGGACTCACTGTCATCCCCCGCGATCAGCCGGATCAGCGAGCCGACGCGGGCCTCGAATCGCTTCCGGGTCTTGGCATCGAGTCGCGAGACATCCGTGCCGAGGGCGGCGATCGCGCAGCCGCTTTCCGGATGGTCGCGGTGCTTCTTGCTCATGTAGGCTTGAAGGATGGCACGCTTGCGCTGCTTCGCCGGCGCCGCGGACGCGGCCGCATCGAGAAAGGCCATGGTCTGGTCGAAGGCAGCGTCGACCGCGTCGGCGATCAGGGCATCCTTGGAATCGAAGTGCGCGTAGAAACCGCCATGGGTCAGGCCGGCGCTCTTCATCAACTGCGCCACGCCAATGCCGTTGACGCCGTGTTCGCGAAACTGGGCCGAAGCCGCCGAGATGATCTGATTGCGGGTTTCGGCCTTGTGATCTGGCGAGTAACGCACGATGGGGACTCCGTCATGATGAAGGGCAGCGACGCCCGTTGAAATGACGGCCATCATACATTCATGATGATGATGCCGGTGAGCCGGCTGTCATCGCTGTGCAATCTATAGTATGACGGGCATCATGGAATAACCAGGCCGAAGTGACGGATGCGGTGGAGCGGCGATCGTGCCTGGCTCTTCCTAGGGTAAGCACCGAGGTGGAAGTGAATTGCATTGCTTGACGACCCCGGATCGCCTGCCTAGGATGTAGACACCGGATAGATATTGCCTGCGTCGCCGCTGGCGCCGGCCGGATAYGGTTGTGGCGAGAGCCGGAGCGGCGTGGCCAACCCGGGGCGAGTGACCCGACAGCGTGGAGGAATGAGATTTGGAACTGACTGGAAGGCAAGTCATCAAGGCGCCCAGGGCGGAGGTCTGGCGGCGCCTGAACGACCCTGGCACGTTGCAGCGGTGCCTGCCGGGGTGCGAGCACTATCAGAAAGCCGAGGGCGACGCCTATGACGCGGTGATCGTTGCCGCCATCGGTCCCATCAAGGCCCGCTTCAAGGGTACCGCCCGCTTCTCCGACCGGCAGGAGGGAATCGGCTATCGCATAGAGGGAACCGGCACCGGGGGCATKGCAGGCTTCGGCAAGCTCGACGCGGATGTCCGCCTGGAGGACATCGATGGCGGCACGTCCCTGCACTATGCCGCAGTTGCACAGATGGGCGGCAAGCTGGCGCAGATCGGTTCCCGGCTGGTGGGGGCGGTCGCCAACAAGTTCCTGGCGGATTTCTTCTCCCGTTTCGAGACACTGGTGATGGAATCGGGCGAGGGTGGTGCCGCCGTGGCGGCTTCCCCGCCGCAGGGCGCGCCAGTCGCCGCGGCGCAGTGATCCGTGGCCTGCGATGAGACGGGGATGAGGAGGCAGCGTGCCGGAGGAAGCTGGTTTCTTTTTTTTCATTCTTTAGTATGATGGTCATAATTCCATAGCGTGCGGCCGCCTCGCGGGCGGCCGGCACATAAAGGAGGCAAGGTGGCGCAAGTGAAGATACACAACACCATCAATGGCGTGAGCGCAAGCACCGAGACGGAGCCGAGGCAGCTCCTGGTGCACATGCTGCGGGACGCCATGCGCCTCACCRGCGTACACATCGGCTGCGACACCTCCCAGTGCGGAGCCTGCACCGTGCTGCTCGACCAGCGCACGGCAAGGTCCTGCACGGTGCTTGCCGTGCAGACCGACGGGAGCGCGATCCACACCATCGAGGGCATGGAGGACGATCCCACGGTGAACGTGCTCAAGGCAGCCTTCAATGAATGCCACGGCCTGCAATGCGGATTCTGTACGCCAGGGATGCTGCTTGCCGCGCGCGCGCTGCTGCTGCGCGTGCACTGTCCGTCGGAGGCGCAGGTGAGGGAGGCGCTGCACGGAAACCTGTGCCGGTGCACCGGCTACCAGAATATCGTCGACGCCGTCCTGCTGGCGGCGACAAGGCTTGCGCAGGGCAATGCGGTGGCCGTTGAGGAGCATTGCCATGAGYGAAGCCCCGCAAGACGCCACGACGCGCTATATCGGCAAATCCGTCAGGCGCCGGGAAGACCGGCGCCTGATGAGCGGGCGCGGCAGGTTTACGGATGACTTCCAGTTCCCCGGGATGGTATTCGCCGCCTTTGTCCGGTCTCCCTTCGCCCATGCGGACGTCCGCCATGTCGACACGGCGCAAGCGCTCGCGCTGCCCGGCGTCGTGGGCGTATTGACCTACGCGGATATCCAGGGAAAGGTCGGCGATATCCGTCCGAACTGGGTCGTGGGGGACTCGAAAGTGCCGGCCCATCCGCCGCTTGCCGCGGGGCGGGTGCGCTACGCCGGCGAGGCTGTCGCCATGGTGCTGGCAGGCACGCGAGAACTCGCGGCCGATGCCGCCGAGCTGGTGGCGGTCGAGTACGGGGAACTGCCAGCCGTGGCCGATGCGCAGGCGGCACTGTCTGCGGGCGCGCCGCAACTCCACGCCAATGTGCCGGGCAACCTGATCGGCGTCTACCGCGTCAAGGGCGGCGACTATGACGACGCGCTCAGGCAGGCCGACCGCGTGGTGTCGATCCGCCTGGTCAACCAGCGGCTGATACCCAGCCCGCTCGAGCCGCGCGCGCTCTGCGCCAGCTATGACCCGGTCGACGAGCAGCTGACTTTCATCGTGCCTACCCAGGTGCCGCATATGTCGCGGCGCTGGCTCTCGGAAGCCCTGGGCTGGCCGGAGCACCGGATCCGGATCGTCGCGCCCGACATCGGGGGCGGGTTCGGCGCGAAGATGCACTTCTATGCCGAAGAGGTGCTGGTAGCGTTTGCGTCCAGGCATTTCGGCCGGCCGGTCAGCTGGACCGAGTCCCGCAGCGAGAGCCATGTGGCCACCACGCACGGCCGCGCCCATGTGGAATATGTCGAAGCCGCGGTCAAGGATTCCGGCAAGGTACTGGGCATCAAGGTGCAATCGTTCGCCAACCTCGGGGCCTATCTTTCCAATATGGCCACCGGTATCCCGACGGTCAACACGGCCAGCTACGTCACGGGCAACTACCAGATCAGCTCGGTCGACGTCGAGGTCAATCTCGTCACGACCAACACCACGCCGGTCGACGCCTATCGCGGCGCCGGCCGGCCGGAGGCGGCCTATATCGTCGAGCGGATGATGGATGCGGTCGCCGGTGAGCTGGATATCGATCCGGTCGAGCTCCGGCGGCGCAACCTGGTGCAGGCCGACCAGTTCCCCTATCAGCCGCATAACAATGCGCGCGGAAAATGGGATAGCGGCAACTACCAGGCGTGCCTGGACAATGCCACCGAACTGGTCGACTACACCGGCTGGCGCCTGCGCCAGGCGGAGCTGCGGCAGCAAGGCAAGTACATCGGCATTGGCGTGACCTGCTACCTGGAACTGGTGGGCATGGGCATCTCCGCCCTGTTGCTGAGGGTCGGCTTCGATCGCGGCGGGTGGGAGAGCGCCCATATCCGGGTGCACTCCGACGGCAAGGTAACGCTGTTCAGCGGATCGATGCCGCAAGGGCACGGCCATGCCACCAGCTACGCGCAGATCGTGGCCGAGGTGCTGCAACTCCCGATGGAGGACGTCGATGTCGTGCAAGGCGACACCGACCGCGTGCTCGCGGGCCACGGGACGTTCAATTCCCGCTCGATGCCGGTCGGGGGCTCGGCGGCCTACCTGGCCGCGGGCAAGATTCTCGCGAAGGCCCGCAAGATCGCCGCGATCATGCTGGAGGCGCCGGAGGAGGATGTCCGCTACGCCGACGGCCGGTTCTCGACAGCGGCGGCGGACACCACCGTTGCGTTTTCCCGGGTGGCGCGCATGGCTTATGTCGCGAGCAAGTTGCCCAGGGATGTCGAGCCCGGGCTGGAAGAACGCGTGTTCTACGAGCCCACCTCGATGGGGGCGCCCAACGGTTGCCATGCGGTGGTCGTCGAGGTGGACATCGAGACTGGCATGGTAGAGATACTCGACTACGTCGCGGTAGACGATGTGGGGGTACTGATCAATCCCATGCTCTGCCACGGCCAGATGCACGGCGGTATTGCGCAGGGCATCGGCCAGGCCCTCTTCGAGGAGGCGAGGTACGACGAGGCGGGCCAGCTTTTGTCGGGATCGCTGCTCGACTACGGCTTCCCGCGGATCGAGCAGGTTCCCCGCATGCGCACCAGTTTTCACGTCTCGCCCTCGCCGACCAATCCACTCGGGGTCAAGGGCATCGGCGAGGCCGGCTGCGTCGGCGCGCCGCCGGCGGTGGTGGCGGCGGTATGCGACGCGCTGAAGCCATTCGGCATCTCCCATCTCGATATGCCCCTGACGCCGCCCAAGATCTGGCGCGCGATCCACGAGGCCAACAGGAGCGAGGCATGATCCCGTATCCGTTCGACTATGTCAGGGCAAGCAGCCTGCCCGACGCGCTCGCACTGCTGTCAGGCGATGCGGACGCGAAGCTGGTGGCCGGAGGCCATTCGCTTCTGCCCCTGATGAAGCTGAGGCTGGCCAGGCCGTCCCTGCTGGTGGACATCGGCCGGCTGCCCGAGCTGAAGGGCGTGGAAATCCACCAGGATCACATCTCGATCGGCAGTGCCACGACCCACGCCGAACTGGAGTCGGACAGCCAGCTGAGGGCATTGGCCCCGATGTTTGCCCGGGTTGCGGGCGTCATCGCCGATCCCGCGGTGCGTAATCGCGGAACCATCGGCGGGGCGCTGGCAAACGCCGATCCGTCGGCGGACTGGCCGGCTGCCATGCTCGCGCTGGAGGCCGAAATGGAGCTGGCCGGCGCCAACGGCACGAGACGTGTGCCGGCGCACGCGTTCTTCGTGGGGTTCATGTCCTCGGCCGTGCAGCCCGACGAGATCCTCGCCCGCATCCATATTCCCATGCCGGCCGCGCTGCGGGTCGGATACCGGAAGTTCCGCCATCCATCGTCGGGCTATGCCGTGGCCGCCGCCGCCGTCGCGCTGCGGTTCGCGGGGAGCCGGTGCGTGGGCGGCACGATCGGGATCACCGGCGTCGCCGACACGGCTTTCCGGCCTTATGCCGCCGAGGCTTTGCTGGGCGCCGGCTTCACGGGCGGGGCCGATGACATGGATCGCATCGCAATGGCGGCGTTTGCCGGCGTGACGCCGCTGACGGACAGCTTTGCCGATGCAGCGTACCGGCTTCAGCTCGGCAAGGTCATGCTGAAACGGGCGCTGGCGGATGCCATGGAGATAACGGGCCCGGGTGCCTGGCAGGCGCACCGTCCGCCCGGAGATTTTGCGAAACCGACAAGCAAGGAGTCAACGGAGTGAATGCGATGAAAGCAAGAGAAGTCGTGCTGTGCCAGCCGGTTCGCACAGCCATCGGGGCCTACAACGGCGCGCTCAAGGCTACGCCTGCGACCGAGCTCGGCGCGACGGTGATCGGCGAGACCTTCCGTCGTTCTGGCCTCGACCCGGCCCTGGTCGGCAGCGTGGTGTTCGGCAACGTGGTGCAGGCAGGCAACCGGATGAATCCGGCGCGGCAGGCCGCCATCGGAGCGGGCCTGCCGGTTTCGGTGCCCGCGATGACAGTCAATCGGGTATGCGGCTCCGGCGCGCAGGCCATTGCCACGGCGGCCGACGAAATCCGCCTCGGCTATATGGACGTGGCGATCGCCGGCGGCATGGAGAACATGGACCRSGCGCCCTAYCTGATGCCTGCSGCCCGCTGGGGMMRSCGCATGGGCGATGCKRCSCTGCATGACAGCRTGCTGMKGGACGGCCTGGTGGATGCGTTCTCGGGCGAACACTCCGGCTGGCATACCGAGGATCTGGTGGAGCGCTGCAAGATCAGCCGCGATGAACAGGACCGCTGGGCCGAACGCTCGCAGAGCCGTTTTGCCCGCGCCCAGGCGCAAGGCCGTTTCCTCGCGCAGATCGTCGGCGTGCCGGTGAAGGCGAAGGGCGGCGCGGTGATGTTCAGCGTGGACGAGGCGAATCGCCCGGACACCACGTTCGAGGTCCTCAGCCAGCTGCGGCCGGCGTTCCGCAAGAACGGCACCATCACGGCGGGCAATGCGCCGGGGCTCAATAGCGGCGCGGCAGCCATGCTGGTCGCCGAACGTTCCGTGGCCGAGGAAAGGGGACTGGCGCCGATGGCGAGGCTGGTGGCCTATGGCGTCGGCGCCGTGGAGCCGGGCCTGTTCGGCCTCGGCCCCGTGCCGGCCGTGCGCCAGGCCCTGGAGCGTGCGCAATGGGCGCTGGGCGATATCGAGCGGATGGAAATCAACGAGGCATTCGCGGCGGTGCCGCTGGCGGTTGCCGCCGAACTGGGCCTGCCGCACGACATCATCAATGTGGATGGCGGCGCCATCGCGCACGGCCACCCCATCGGCGCGACCGGCGCGATCCTGACCACGCGGCTGCTGCACTCGATGCGCGCGGACGGGATACGCCGGGGCATCGTGACCCTGTGCATCGGCGGCGGCCAGGGCATCGCCCTCGCGGTCGAGGCCCTGGCCTGAGCAGGCAGGCGAGGTGGCGAGGCGGCGAGGGACCGCTATCAGGCGCCCACGCCAAACCTTGCCGCCGGCGCGCTGCGCGAAAGGTTCGGGAACAGGGCCGTACGCGCGGATTCGTAGGCGTTCCAGTCGGCCACGTCGGGCAGTGACGGCACCGTGAAGACCTCGCCCTGGTCCAGCCCGGCGAGCGCCGCGTCGACCATGTCGTCCGCCGACATCACCCAATCCTGCGGCAGATTGTCCGCCGGCTGGCCGGCGACATCCCAGAACTCCGTGCGGGTCGCGCCGGGCAGCACGGCCTGCACGCGCACCCCCTTGTCGGCAAGTTCATGCTTGAGCGACCGGGTCAGCGCCAGCACGAAGGCCTTGGACGCGCCGTAGACGCCGTTCAGCAGTTCGGGGGAAATCGCCACGACCGAGGCAATGTTGATGATCGTGCCGGTACCGCGTTCCACCATGCCGGGAACGGCCGCATAGGTCAGCCGCGTCAGCGCCACCACATTCAGCTCGATCATCGACTGCATCTTGTCCACGTCAGAAGCCAGCAGCGGCGCGACCGCGCCCACGCCGGCATTGTTGACCAGCGTGGTGATGCTGGCATCGGTGCGCAGCAGCGTTTCGATGCGGCGGACGTCGGCTTCCGCGCCCAGGTCGGCCGTGACGATCTCGACCGARCGGCCAGTCTCGTCGGTCAGGCGCTGCGCCAGCGTCTCCAGGCGCTCGCGGTTGCGCGCCACCAGTACCAGGTCGTAGCCGCGCCGCGCCAGGCGGTCCGCGTAGATGGCGCCGATGCCGGAAGATGCGCCAGTGATCAGGGCCGTACCGGGTTGTGTGGTATTCGTCATGTCTTCTGCTCCAGTCTTGCCGTGGCCGACACCATGTCGGCCAGCACAGGAGCTAGAGTAGGCGCCAGGCCTGATGGCATCAATGTCGTAGATCCAACGTTTTAGGACATGGCCCCGCCAAGCTATCGCAGGAGGCAATTGCGCGGCACGAGCGGCCGGCACATGGCGGCGGTACCGCCCTGGACCGGCTGGCGCCGGGCTTTCGCAGGCCGGATGGCACTTGCCCCGGCGCACCCGGATGGCCTTCGCCTGCAATGCAATGCGGGTGGCGGGCAAGGTTGCAATGCGGACAAGATCGCACTAACTTTTATTTGTTCGCCACGGTCGGTACGACGATTCGGCCGCGAAAGTTCCGCGCGCAACTGTCTCGAAGGAGTAGCCAGCATGACACGTGTTCTGCTAACGAACCTGAAGCCCGACATCTCCGACGAGGATATCCGCGCCTTCCTGGCCAAGTACGGCCTGCCGCCTTGCGATGAGATAGAACATGTGCCCGGGGATGGCACGCGCCCCGCAGCGGAACTGGTCTTCCATGCGATCGACGCCGACACCTTGCGCAAGGCGCTGCCTCGAATTCATCACATCTTCTGGAATCAGCGCGAGCTCAGCGCGCTCATCCTGTCCGATCGATTTACCTGAACCCGGCGCAGCGGCTGGTCACGACCAATGCGTGGCATGTCCGCTGTGAAGGCAGCCAATCTGGTCTTGCCTGACGGCCTGAAGACTGCAGCGAGGCTGGTCGCCGGCACTCAAGGACGCTGCCTCAGGCGGTATATGGCCCGGGTGGCTGGCCTTCACCCAGCGAGCGCAGGAGTGTCGGAACCTTGGCCCTGCTGGTGGCCTGCACTTTTGTGATGAGGGTATGGTCCACGCGATTCACGCCGTACGTCTGGGCGATGTCGGATCGCAGTCGGTGCCACAAATGACAGGTCATCTCCGCGTCGACCATGGCCCGGTGAGCTCGCCCGGGTTTGGGCAATTGCAGCATGTCCACCAGCGTCGATAACCTGTGATTGCCGGCGTGCGGGTAGAGCCGCCTCGACACGAGCATCGTGCAGGCAAAGGACTGGTCGGCGGCCATGCCGAGAAGCCCAAGCTCAGACTGCCAGAAGCGCCGGTCGAAGCCGGCATTGTGTGCGACGACAGGGTGGTCGCCAACGAACTCGGCTGCTTCGCGCATTACCTTTGACGCGGCGGGTGCCGACGCGATCATGTCGTTAGTGATGCCCGTCAGATTCACGACATCGGAAGGGATACGCCTGCCCGCATTCATCAGGCTTTGATAGCGGTCGACGATCTGCCCGTCGCGCAAAAGGATGACGGCAATTTCCGTAGCCCGGTCACCTTGACGCGGCGACAGCCCCGTCGTTTCGAAATCCAAAACCGCAACTGTCTGCACGTTGCCTTTCCCTGTAAGTCTTTAGGCTCCAATCTCTGCTGTCGGATGCAGCCTCGTCATCGCCCAGCCGTGCGTCAGCTGCCGGGAACGCACCATGTTCGATGGCTCCCTGCATATCGTCGAGGGCTTCCTCAAGCCCTGCGACGAATTCCGGCACCGTGCGAATGCTACACGAGAAGCTGCAAGCCTATGCCGAGAGGGGCGGTCGCCGATCCTCTGGCGAATCCACAAGAGGCCCGTTGACTTGCCCTGGCAGGGGGATCGGGTCGCGCAGCAGCGGGTGACAACGGTACGACCGCACGAGGCGCTTGCCACTTATACCGCGGAGACGCCGCTCGCCTGTGCCGCGGCGCCGAAGATCGGCGGCGCAGTGACGATGGAACGAAGCGCGGGCTCGGCAGGCCTGAGGGCGGCGAGGTCGGGAACGGGACGGCGCAATGCCGCCGATGCGGCAAACGCCGTTTCCATCGCCTGGGCCACGCCCAGGGTTTCACCGTCGCCCCGGAACCGGCCGGTCACCTGCAGGCCGAACGGCATGCCGAGGTCGTCGGTGCCGCAGGGCAGCGAGATGGCAGGGTGCGTGGTCAGGGTCACGACATACGTCAGGGCCAGCCAGCGGTAGTAGTTCTCCTGTTTCTCGCCGTTGATGGTATCCGCGTACAGGCTGGTCCACGGGAACGGCGAGACCGGCGTGGTGGGCGACAGGATGACGTCGTAGTCCCGATAGGCCTGCTGGAAGCGCTGCAGGATGCGGTTCTGCTCGGCCTGCGCCCACGCGCTATCGGCCAGCGACATCTTCGCGCCCATCTCGTAGTTCGCACGGGTGTTGGGGCCGAGGCTGGCGGGATCGCGCTGGTAGGCCTCGTGCATGCCGGCGACGAAGCTCTCGGCGCGCAGCACGTCGAAGCAGCGGTGCACATCGCCCAGGTCGAAGGTCACCTCATCGCACTGCTTGAACAGATGCCGCATCGCGGCAATCTTCGCGCGGAACACGCGGCGGATACCGTCGTCCACCGCGCAGCAGCCGAAGTCCTCCGTCCAGCCGACCCGCAAGGCCGACAGGTCCACGCGTGCCGGCGAGAGGAAAGCGGCCGGATTTACCTCGTAGCTCAGCGGATCGGTGACCGATACACCCGCCGAAGCCGCAAGCTGCAGGCAGGCATCGGCGACTGTGCGGCCCATTGGGCCGACCACGGAGATCGGGGTCCAGCCCAGCAGCTTGCGCGAGTTGGGTACGATGCCTGGCGAGGGCCGGAAGCCGACCACGCCGCACTTGGCCGCGGGAATGCGCAGCGAGCCACCGGTGTCGGAGCCGGTGCAGACCGGCAGGAAATCGGCCGCCAGCGCGGCGGCCGAGCCGCCGGAGGACCCGCCCGCATTGAGGTTCGGGTTGAAGGGGTTGCCGGTCGCGCCCCAGACGGCGTTGCGGGAGTTCGCGCCGGCGCCCATTTCCGGGATGTTGGTCTTGGCAACGACGATGGCGCCGGCCGACCGCAGCCGCGCTACCAGCACGTTGTCCTCGGTGGGCAGATGGCCGCGAAACAGCGGCGAGCCGTAGGTGGTGAGCAGCCCCGCGGTTGCCTCCAGGTCCTTGACGCCAAGCGGCAGTCCGTGCAGCAGGCCGAGTGATTCGCCGCGCATGACCGCCTGCTCGGCGGCCCGGGCTTCCGTGCGTGCCCGCTCGTAGCAGGTCGCCGTGATCGCGTTGATGGCCGGGTTGTAGGTTTCGATGCGGGAAATGCACGCGTCCAGCAATTCAACCGGCGAGATTTCCTTGGTGCCGATCAGGCGGCGAAGTTCGACTGCGGAAGCCGAGGTCAGCTTGTCTTGCTCGTTCATGAAGTAGGGTCTCCTCGGGCCGTTTCGTCCTGGAACCGGCGGCCCGCGTCTGGAAGGTCAATCGAGCTTGATATTGGCGCGTTGCGCGATGGCGCGCATCTGCGGCATTTCCTTTTCGATCATGCTGGTGACTTGCTTGCCCGGCGCGTAGGAGGGCTCGATGCCGTTGTCAGCCAGTTTCTTGCGCGTAGCCGGATCGGCGATGGCCTCGGCCAGCGCCTTCTCCAGCTTTGCCTTGACTTCGGGCGGCAGGCCTCGCGGCGCGACGAGCGCGATCCAGGTGCTGGCGTCCATGCCGGGATAGCCGCTTTCCGCCACGGTCGGCACGTTCGGCAGCAGCGACGAGCGCTTTGCCGTGGTGACCGCGATAGCCTTGATCTTGCCGGACTTGAGTTGCGGGATGGCCGCGGCCACGGTGTCCACGCTGAAGGGGATCTGGCCGCCGATCAGGTCGGTCATGGCCGGAGAGCTGCCCTTGTAGGGCACATGGAGCATCTTGATGCCGGTGAGGTTCAGGAGCGCTTCGCCGGCGAAATGGGCGGTCGTGCCGGCGCCGAACGAGCCGTAGGAGTACTTGCCGGGGTCTGCCTTTGCCGCGGCGACGAACTCCTTGAGGTTGTTGACGGGAACGTCGTGGTTCGCGAGCAGTATCAGGCCGGTCGAGCCGATCAGGCCGATCGGCTCGAAGCTCTTCTGCGGGTCATAGGGGAGCCGCGGGTAGACAGCGGGGTTGACCGTGAACGTGGTGCCGGACGTCGCCATCAGCGTGTAGCCGTCCGGCGCGGACTTCGCGACATAACTCGCGCCGACAACGGTGCCGGCGCCGGGACGGTTGTCGACTATCACGGTCTGGCCAAGCCGTTCTCCCAGTTTCTGGCCGACCAAGCGGCCAACGACATCGGTGGCGCCGCCTGGCGGAAACGGCAGGACAAGCTGGATCGGTTTCGACGGGTAGCTTCCCTGCGCGGCGGCGAGGGCTGGCGCCAGGCCGGCCCCGGCGGCAAGGCCGCAAGCCATGAGGAGGGACAAGACGGGGCGGGCAGGGGATCGCATATTGATGCTCCGGCAGGATGGGTAAGCGACGCGCGACAGCGGTGCGCCGGGTAACACCATCATCGTACGATCAAGTTGGAATGAAATCGTAGCAATGTTTAGAACTATTGATTGCCAAATCGGCAATCCGTAGAATTGACCGCATCCCTGTTCATTTGCGCCGAGGCGCCCCCATGTCCTACCGCATCCTGCAGGAAACCGCCGTGCGCTACTTTCTCGAGGTGGTGCGCACCGGCACGGTCAAGGACGCTGCCCTGAAGCTGAACGTCGCGCCGTCGGCGGTGAGCCGGCAGATCGCCAAGCTGGAAAGCGAGCTCGATACCCTGTTGTTCGACCGGCGGGCGAGGGGGCTGGTCCCCAATGCGGCAGGAGAGTTGCTGGCGGCACACGCCAAGCGCACGCAACAGGACATCGACCGCGTGGCGGGCGATATCCAGGCGCTGCGCGGCTTGCGCGTGGGGCGGGTGCGGCTGGCGAGCGTGGAGGGCATCGCGCACGAATTCATTCCGTTGCTGGCGGCGAGCTTCAGGGAAAAGTACGTCGGGATCCGCTTCGACCTCGACGTCTGCCCGCAAGGCGACATTGCCCGGCGCATCCGCGATGGCGAGGCCGACGTGGGCATCACGCTGAGCGGGCTTCCCGAGCCGGAGATCGAAGTGGAGCTGCGTCATCCGGCCCCCGTGCTCGCCATCATGGCGCCCGGCCATCCGCTGGCTGGACAGCGCCAGATTTCACTGTCGCAGGTCGTCGAATATCCGCTCGCGCTGCCGCCCAAGGACAGCTCGCTGCGGCAGTTGCTCGACACCAGCTGCAGTCGCCAGGGCCTGCGCTACCAGACCGTCTTTTCCAGCAACCATCTGGACTCGCTGGCCGGATTCGCGGCAGCGGGGGGCGATGTCATCACTTTCTACGGCGAGCTTTCCGTGCGGGGCCGCCTGAAGGCCGGCACCGTCGCCGCCGTGCCGTTGCGCGACCGGGAGCTGAACGAGCGCTATATCGAGATCCAGACCCTGGCCAAGCGAAACCTGCCGCCCGCGGGGCGGGCCTTCGTCCAGCACCTGACGGAGGCCATCACGGCGTGAGCGGTGAATGATTGCCTTATCGGCAATCATTTATTCGATTAATTGCTCGCGACGCATATTCCGTTTAGCCGGGCCAGCGTGGAGAATCGGGGCACGGATTCTCTCCCTCCTGCTACCCCTACGGCTCGCCATGACCCAGATCGCAAATCTGCCCTTTTCCAAGATCCGCATCGCCAACGGCCTCGCCTTCCTCTCCGGCGAGTTGCCGCTCGAGGCCAACGGCAGCATTCCCGAGGGCATCGAGGCCCAGACGCACCTGGTGCTCGCGCGGATCGCGGCTACGCTTGAAGAGGCCGGCCTGACGCTCGGCGATGTGGTCTCGGCAACGGTCTATCTCACCGACAAGACGGATTTCGCGGGGTTCAACCAGGCGTATCGCGAGCATTTCCAGGATCCGCTGCCGGTCCGCACCACGGTCTGCTGCGACCTGGTGCTGCCGGCCCGCCTCGAAATCTCGGTGGTCGCCGCGACCCGCTCCTGAAACACGGACTACCGGCATGACAACGGACATCGTGGTACTTGGCGCCGGCATGGTCGGCGTGTGCACGGCAGTCGCGCTGCGCCAGCGCGGGCATGCGGTCGTGCTGGTCGACCGGCAGGCGCCCGGCAGGGAAACGTCATATGGCAACGCGGGCATCATCCAGCGCGAAGCGGTTCAACCCTATGCTTTTCCGCGCGAATGGATGGCCGTCCTTCGCGTGATCACCCGCCAGGGCAACGATGTCCACTACCACCCCGGCGCGCTCGCGGGCCTGCTGCCGACGCTGGCCCGCTACTGGCGCGAGTCCGCGCCCAAGCGGTATGCGGGCACGGTGACAGCCTACAGCGCGCTGATTCGCCACTGCCTCACCGAGCACGACAGGCTCATCGCGCTGGCCGGCGCGCAGGACCTTGTGCGCAAGTCAGGGTGGCTGCAGGCTTATCGCAGCAACTCGCCATTCGACCATGCGGCGCGCGCCGCGAGCGCGGTCGCGCGCGAGCACGGGCTCGATTGCCGCATCCTCGACCGGGCCGGGCTTGCCGCTGCCGAGCCGGCGCTGCACGGGACGATGGCCGGCGCGATCCACTGGCGCGATCCCTGGACCATCGCCGACCCCGGCGAGCTGGTCAGCCGCTACGTCACACTGTTCGAGAAAGAGGGCGGCATCGTCCGCCGCGGCGACGCCACCACGCTGAAGCCGGCCGGCACCGGCTGGACCGTGGCAACCGAAGACGGCCCCCTCACGGCGGCGCATGCCGTGATCACGCTAGGCCCTTGGGCGCCAGCCTTGACCAGGCCTCTCGGCTATCGTTTTCCGCTGTTCGTGAAGCGCGGATATCACCGCCACTATGCGGTCGAATCGATGCCGGAGCTGCCGCTGCTCGATGCCGAGCATGGCCTGATGCTGGCGCCGATGCAGCGCGGCTTGCGCCTGACCACGGGGGCTGAGTTCGCCCACCACGAAGCGCCGCCGACCCCCGTCCAGTTGCAGCGCGCCGAGCGCTACGCCCGCGAGCTGGTCCGGCTCGGCGCGCCGGTAGAGGACACGCCCTGGCTCGGCGCCCGGCCGTGCGTTGCCGACATGAAGCCCGTCGTGGGCAGGGCGCCACGCCATCGTGGGTTGTGGTTCAATTTCGGGCACGCCCATCAGGGCTTCACGCTGGGCCCGGTCACGGCGCGCCTGATCGCCGAACTGCTCGACGGCGTGCCACCCTATATCGATCCCCGCCCGTACGACCCGATCCGCTTCGGGGGCTGACGTCTGCAGACGGTGCGCCGCCCGCACCGGGAGCCAGTGCCAGGACTCGTCCGCGCATCGACGCTGTCGGCGCCAGAGAACGCAATTAACGCCCCAGAGAATTACCCACTGACAACACGCGCACGTTGTGCGCGGGCTTGCAACCGTCCTGGCTCTGCCTGGTGCCGGGGGCTGCCCAGGCGCATGTGGCACGGCAGCAAGCAGGCGAGCACGAGACAGTTGGCGACGGTCGTTTGCGTGATGCGAATGATTATGACAATCATCAGTAATTGACGGCGCCATCAACTAGACTTAGCCGCATGTATCGCCTGCCGAGCATCCGCGAGCTGGGAGGAGCCAATGCCCGCCTTCGCCGTTCCTGTTCTCGCCCCCCGCTTGCTCCCGAAGACGCGCGCACAACGCATCACCATTGTCGTGCGTATCGGAAGCGCCGCCCCTGTTGCGTACGCCCAGCCGGCAGAGGCCACGGAGCCATCCGGTACGCCATCCGCGCCGGCATCGGCGGCCATGCTGCCTCAGGTCACCGTGCGTGGCGACACTTCGCCCGACGTATCGCCGCCGCCTCATGCCACCAGGAATCACCATGCAGAACGTTGGAATCTTCCACCTCTGGTCGCAAGGCGACTTCGTCATACGCGCGGCCGCCATTGTTCTGCTCGCAATGTCACTGCTGTCGTGGATCGTGATTCTCAGCAAGGCGTGCGATCTGGTTCGCCTCAGGAAGAATGTGCATGACGCAGAAGGGCGCTTCTGGCACGCGGACGATTTCGACCACGCGCTGGACACGCTGGGCGCCGGCCAAGTCAATCCCTTCCGCGCGCTCGCCCTGGCCGGCAAGGACGCCATGCAGCGCCACCACGCACACCAGCCGCAACTGCATGCCCAACTGGATATCTCGGACTGGCTGACCCGCTCGCTGAAGATGTCGATCGAAGAAGCCGTGGCCCGTATGCAGGCGGGCCTTGCCATCCTGGCATCGGTAGGCTCCACCGCACCGTTCGTGGGTCTGTTCGGCACCGTATGGGGGATCTATCACGCGCTGATCGGCATTGGTGCGTCGGGCATCCCGACGGTAGACAAGGTGGCCGGCCCCGTTGGCGAGGCCTTGATCATGACCGCATTCGGCCTGGCCGTGGCCATTCCCGCCGTGCTGGGCTACAACGCGCTGAGCCGTGGCAACAAAGGCGTGATCAGCAAGCTCAACCGTTTTGCGCACGATCTGCACGGCTACTTCGTGACCGGAACACGCCTGCACCCCAGCGCTTCCCGCCGGGCCGAGGACGGGCCGGTGCGGCTGGCTGTCAGGAACTAAGCGGGTTTGGCGGTACCAGAGGGACACCCATGCAATCTGGCACGCTCCACGCCATATCCATGGCGCCGGTGCCTGCCGCCGCGCCGTGGTCTATCCTGAAGGCAGCCCGGCCTCGCCGGCTGGACGCCGGGCGCAGGATGGCCGTCATCTGTTCGGTATTGCCAGCCGTGCTGACCAGAAGCGAGGCAGGTGCCATGCTCAGGAACACCGTTTCAGCGCTGGCCGCGATCTTGGCGCTGGGGCTGCCGGCGTTCGCCGGCGCCGCCGCTCATCCGTCCGGCACGCTGGCCGTGACGTTCATCCATCCCGAGACCTATACCGATGCCTCATGGTCGCAGGGATACGGCAGCGACCGCCAGGTGCTTGAGGAAATCAACCAGCATCTGGCCCGGCTCGCCGCCCGCTCGCTTCCCGAAGGCTACGCGCTCACGATCGAGGTGCTCGACATCGACCTGGCCGGCTATGTCGACTGGCGCTACGCGTCGCAGATCCGGGTGATTCGCGACGCCACATGGCCGCGCATGAAGGTCAGGTATGTGCTCAAGCATGGCGACGAGGTCGTCGCCAGCGGCGAGGAGCGCATGTCCAACATGAACTTCAACTGGGGCGTCAATCTGTACGGCTACTCGGACCGGCTGCGCTACGAGAAAGCCATGCTCGACGACTGGTTCGAGCGGAGGATTGCCAAGGTCACTGGCCACGCCTGACCGGCCAGGGCAGGGCGTTCCAGGCCGGACGCGCGGCGGTCCCGGCACCGCGCGCAAGCGGATGCGCCATCCCTGGCGTCCCGGGCTGCGCACATGCCCTGGCCCGCACGACTATGCCTCGTCGATCTCGCCGAAGCGGGCGGCGAGGAAGTCGATCAGTGCTCGTACTGACGGCAGGAGGCCGCGGCGCGACGGATACACGGCATGAATGACACCGCCCCGCGGCTGCCAGGCGGGTACGAGGTGGACCAGGTGTCCTTGTCTGAGCTGATCCGTGATCAACATGGACGGCAAGCACACAACCCCGATCCCCGCCGTTGCCGCGCGAAGAAGCGTGAGCATGTCGTCTGTCACGAGCCTGGGTACATGCCGCACTTCGGCGAAGGCGCCTTCCGGGCCTTCCAGGCGCCATACGTGGCTGGACTGGGCCGGGCCCAGGTCAAGCGTGGGAAGGTGCGCCAGATCCGCGGGAGACCGCGGCTCGGCCTGGCCCGCCAGGAGCCGGGGACCCGCCACCACGCACCATGCACGCCCGGCCAGCACCTTCATCACGAGATCGCTGTCGTCTAGCGGCGGTACCCGTACCCGGATGGCAACATCAACGCGCTCTGCAATCACGTCCACGCGCCGGTTGGTGGCCTCGAGATGCACGGTTACCTTGGGGCACGCAGCCATGAACTCTGCCACCATCTCGCCAACTCTGGCGTGAAGCAGGGCCACCGGGCAGGTGACGCGGACAATGCCCTGGGGCTCCGAGCGGGTCAGGTCGATCGCCTGCTGTGCCGCTTCAGCCTCCACCAGCACCGCCTTGCAATGCCCGTAGTAACTGTGTCCGATCTCGGTCACCGAAAAGCGCCGCGTGGAGCGCTGGATCAGGCGCACGGCGAGTCGCTCCTCCAGCAAGGCAATGCGACGGCTGAGCTTGGACTTCGGGATCCCGAGTGCGCGACTGGCGGGCGCGAAACCTTGATGGTCCACCACCTGGGCAAAGTAGAAGAGATCGTTCAGGTCCTGTTGCATCGCGGCATCATCATCGTCCTATGGATAGAACACAGAGGATAAACGACGCTGCCTACCGGTATGCGAGCGGCATGCCTATGCTTCCTATCACCGCAGCCGGACAACCGGCCGACGAATCAGGAGCATCGGATGAAGAAGGTTCTGGGTATATATGGCAGTCCACAAGGCCACTGGGTCGGCGATGGCTTCCCCGTGCGCACGCTCTTTTCGCAGGCGAACCTTGGCAATCGCGCGAGCCCTTTCCTCATGCTCGACTACGCGGGCCCGGCTCACTTTGCGCCGACCTTCGGGCGCCGCGGTGTGGGCGAGCATCCGCATCGCGGGTTCGAAACGGTCACCATTGTCTATCAAGGTGAACTGGAGCACCGCGATTCAACTGGGCAGGGCGGAAAGATCGGCCCGGGCGATGTGCAATGGATGACTGCCGCAGCGGGGATCCTCCACGAGGAGTACCACTCGGAGGCGTTCGCCAGGCAGGGTGGCACGCTTGAGATGGTGCAACTCTGGGTCAACCTGCCAGCGCGCGAAAAAATGAGCGAGCCGGGCTACCAGACGCTGCTTGACGCAAATATCCCGCAAGTTGCGCTACCTCGAGGCGCTGGATCGGTGCGCGTGATTGCAGGGGAATTTGGTGGCGCCCTCGGGCCGGCGCGTACGTTCACGCCGATCGACGTCTGGGATGTACGCCTGCTGCAAGGGCATGGTGCCGAGTTCACGGTCCCCTCAGGGCGGAACGTGCTGATGATCGCGCTGCATGGCAACGTAACGGTCAACGGAACGCAGTCGGCGCACGAAGCCCAGCTGGTCGTCCTCGAACAGGCGGGCACCGGCTTCACGCTCGAAGCCGACAGCGACGCCACGATCCTGCTGCTCTCCGGCGAGCCGCTGGACGAACCGGTGGTGAGCTACGGGCCGTTTGTCATGAACACGCAGCGGGAGATCGAACAGGCTCTGTCGGACTATCGCAGCGGTCAGTTCGGGCGGATTCCCGCCAGCGTCGACTGATACCGCCGCCGATGTAACCCCGTTCCTGGCGTGTGGCAGGTCGTCACGCGCCATCGCCCGGCAGCCGGGCCGTTTCCGGCATGCCCAAACAACACTGTTCCAGGAGATTTACCATGAGCGCTCCCGTCAACTTCAACGGCAGGGCTCCGAAGATCGACCCTTCGGATACCGCCATGCTGTTGATCGACCACCAGAGTGGTTTGTTCCAGACCGTGGGCGATATGCCCATGCCCGAGTTGCGCGCACGCGCCGCGGCACTGGCCAAGATGGCCACCCTGGCCAAACTGCCGGTCATCACCACGGCGTCGGTGCCGCAAGGGCCCAATGGTCCGCTGATTCCGGAGATCCACGAAAACGCACCCCACGCGCGCTACGTCGCGCGCAAGGGCGAGATCAATGCCTGGGATAACCCGGAGTTCGTCGCGGCGGTGCGAGAGACCGGTCGCAAGTCGCTGATCATCGCCGGCACGATCACCAGTGTSTGCATGGCGTTCCCSTCCATCAGCGCSGTSGCKGAYGGSTACMGGGTYTTCGCCGTRGTGGATGCCTCCGGCACYTACTCGAAGATGGCGCAGGAAATCACGCTGGCCCGCGTGGTACAGGCGGGGGTAGTACCGATGGATACCGCCGCGGTCGCCTCCGAACTGCAGCAGACCTGGAACCGGCCGGACGCGCAGGAATGGGCGGATGTCTATACCCGGATCTTCCCCGCCTATCAGTTGCTGATCGAAAGTTACACGAAGGCGCAGGACGTCCTGGCGCACCACGAAACTCTCGATTCTCAACGTTGATCCGAACACTTTCCTCCAGGAGTTGAAGATGACCAAGACCTACAAGCGGCTGGACAAGAACGACGTCGCCGTTCTGATGGTGGATCACCAGGCTGGGCTGCTCTCACTGGTGCGTGATATCGAGCCGGACAAGTTCAAGAACAACGTGCTGGCACTGGCCGACCTGGCCAAGTACTTCAAGCTTCCCACTGTGCTGACCACCAGTTTCGAGGACGGTCCGAACGGTCCCCTGGTGCCGGAGCTGAAGGCGATGTTTCCGGATGCGCCGTTTATTCCCCGGCCTGGCCAGATCAATGCGTGGGACAACGAGGATTTCGTCAAGGCGGTCAAGGCCACGGGCAAGAAGCAGTTGCTGATCGCTGGCGTGGTGACCGAGGTATGCGTTGCGTTTCCTGCGCTGTCAGCCATCGCGGAAGGCTACGACGTGTTCGTGGTCACCGACGCATCCGGTACGTTCAATGAAGTGACGCGACATTCCGCATGGAACCGCATGGCCGAAGCCGGTGCGCAACTGATGACCTGGTTCGGCGTCGCGTGCGAACTGCATCGCGATTGGCGTAACGATATCGAAGGGCTGGGCACGCTGTTCTCGAACCATATCCCGGACTACCGGAACCTGATAACGGCCTACACCACGGCGAAGGCATCCAGATAGACTCCGCCGATCGCTCAGAAACTGGCGATCTGCGGCGGGAATGGGGCCGCGCCCCGATCGGCCGACCGGGGCAGCAAGTTGCCCCGGGGCCGCGACTGCAAAGGAGGAAATCAAAGGAGGAAGTACTTCCAGGGTGCGCTACTTGCCTGCCGGTACGGCCGGCGCCTCCTCCGTGCGCGGTTGGTCAGCTACGCGTCTGGCGTGCGTAAGGCGGTGGTTACCGCGGCGTCCTTGTTGGCGGCAAAGGCACGGGACTCGCGCACCCGGCGCATGGATTGCCACCGCGCCTGGTTGTCCTTCAACAACTCGGTCGCCTCGTAGGAATAATGGTCAATCGGAACGCCGGTGGCTTTCACCAGGATCTCCAGCGTGCCCGGCGGGGATTCCGATTTGTCCCATGCTGTTTTGGGCGTGGACAGGGAGTTGACGACAAAGACGACGATTCTTCGCGTATGGTCGAGCGGCGAAGGCTGGCGGATCAGATGCAGCGCCTCCATAATCTCCAGCGAATCCAGCACGCTACGCATGCCGAGGTTGTCTGAAACGCCGCCATCCACGATATGGATGTAGGGCCGGTCGGCGCTGTCTCCGAATTCCGCCTCCTCCCTCAGATGGCGGGTCGCGCGCGCAGCCGGCCTGGGCGGGTCGCTGGCGTCGAGAAACGGCTTGATCCAGCCGGGAGGGGCGTAGCCGCAATGGCCGCCATAGTTGTTGAGCGTGATCGGCGTGAGCACCACCGGCACTGCCGACGACGCCGCTGCGGCGCGGGAAAGCCGGATCGCACTCAGATCGGAACAGAGCACGTCGAATGTGGTCTGTGTAAAGGGCAGGCGGGCTCCTGTGGAAATGTCCGTGGCCGAGGCGATGATGAACGGACCGTTTCCGCGATTGAGGTCGCCGAACGTCGCGCCATGGAACAGGATCTCGTCATACAGGTCTGCCGCCAGTTCCGAGCGGCCCCAGCCGCTCGACCACAGGGACGGCCAGTAGGCAGGATTGAACGTGCGCAACGTAATCGTGCCTTGCACATCGCGCTTGAGGAAACGTTGTTCGTAGTCATCAAAGAGTTTGTCACCGTAGAGCCCATAGGCGAGCGCCGTGAAGCTTCCGCCCGACACACCGGTGATGACGGCGACATGGTCAAGCAGGCGAGACTTGTTCCCCTTCGGGCCGACAACTTCCGTATTGCGCAGGAACTCGAGGACGCCGTACGAAAAGGCGGCCGCACGTGTTCCCCCGCCAGAGAAGGCCAGGATTACCAGGTTTTCGTTGTCCGTTGAGTGTTGCGGGCGGGTAAGGAAGCGATAGCCGGTGTTTGGGTCGGCGTTGGCGATCGGCGGGTTGACCGGCCGGCTGGCGCAGCCGCCAAGCAGGAGCAACAACGCAAGCATCAGCACTGCAGGCGTCGGCAATCGTGTCATGGATCCTCCGAATCAGACGATGCAAGCCTCGCTATCTCGAGGGAGTGTGCAAACCGGGCTTTCTGGAAATCGGTTGATACCAGCAATTAGCATAGTCGGAAAAAACCGTGCGACCGCCACAGCGGGCGAAGAATGGTGGCGCAACCGCATGGAGAATCCGACGCTAACCTGGTTGGCGTCCCTCGGTTATCGGAACAATATGTCGTTATCCGCACTCCTTCGGCTTGTTCCGGGCTACCCTGCGGCAATGCCGGGCCGTCATCTTGCCTGTTACCGGCTTCCCGATGCGGACAGCGAATCGTAGTCCGGTGAGCGCATCAAGTCGTGCAACTGGCGGCGCCGCACGCCCATATTGCCGCCATCGAACAACGGGAAGGCCAGCGCATCCTGCAACATGCCAGCCAGGGGAAGGGCATGGTCATAGCTGTCGATGCCCACGACCCGCATCAGGTCGGTGATCACGCGGACTGCCATTTCCGAGCAGAAGACCTTGGCGTGCAACGCGAGTTCAAGCGCGCCGGGAGCGCCTGCGTCTATCGCGCTGCAGGCGCGCAAGCTCAGCGCACGGCACGCCTCGATGGCCATCTTTGCATCTGCCAGCGCATAGCCGACCGCCTGGTGCTCGATGATGTTGGCAACTCCCGCTCGCTTCTCTGTCCTCGCAAAGTGCAAGGCAAAGTCAAACGCTCCCCGCATTACCCCGACTGACATGATCCCGACCAACGCTGCCGTGCCGGAGAAGCTTGCCTCGACCAGGTCCTTGCCACCACCGACGGTGCCGATCACGCTGTCCTTCGGCACGCGGACATTGTCCAGGCGGAACTGCGGCGTATAGTGCGCCCGGTGTCCCATGGACTCGGTGCAGCCGTCGGGCACGATGCCCTCTCCCGGTTTCGCCACCGCCAGGATGCTGATTGCATGGTCAGGATCGGCTTGTGGATCCGTCCGGCATACCACGCACAGCAGGTCCGCGCCCTTGTTATCCCAGCCCGTCGCCGACGATACCCACTTCTTGGTGCCGTTGATGACCCACTCGTCGCCTTCCATGCGCGCCGTCGTGCGCACGCCCGCGCCGGGGGCGGGAGAGGAGAAATTGGCGCTGCCGCCGGGTTCGGAGTTCGCAAGTGCGGCCAGCGGGGCGCCTTTCCGTGCGAGGAATGGCGCGAAATAGCGCTCGTGTTGTTCAGGCGTGCCGGCTAGCACCAGCGGGAACAGGCCGAGCAGTGTGGCAAACATGGTGAGCGGCACGTTGACATCCACCGCGTAGAACTCCTCGGCAACGATTGCCATGTCCAGCATGCCGGCCCCTTCGCCACCGAATGGCTTGGGAATGATGCGCCGCAGGAAGCCCGCCTCGATCAACTGCGCATACATAGGCCTGGTTGCGGAGAATCGCGCCTCGGGTGTGTGCAGGTGGTGCGTGGCCGGCGCCACCTCGGACAGGACCTGCTGCGCAAAGCGCCTGGCGGATCGCCTGAGGTCGCATTGCTCGGCGGTGGGCGTGAAATCAATCGGCATGGCGGCTCCTTGTGACGGCAGGACGTGGCAGGACGTGGCAGGACGTCTATCGATTCGTAGTATCAGGCCGCCACGAAGGCAACGCTGGCGCCCGCGCATGCGTCTGACAGAAGTTGTCAGGGGCCCTCGCGTCGAGATCCTCCGCGGGACTGGCCGCGCGGCAGGTCAACGGTCTGCCTTGGTCCTGACAGAATCATTCTGCGGCGAAATCGGAGCGAACCATACTGCGCGGTTTCGCAGCCGGGTCTTCCCCGATCGCCAAAGTGTTGTCGGCGAGTTATTGCGCTGGTGTTGGCCAGCATGGAACCGCGGTACAGCGCTATCCGGCCCGTCCTTTGTGCTGGCCACGCGAGAGGATGGCGAGCGCGGTCGTGTCAAAAAAATCCCCGGTCGATGCCGGGGCGCAATGCACTGTCGCGAGTGGGCGGCGACAGGGCTGGAGATACCGATGATTCAGGTCAGAAGACGTGGCGGACGCCGACGGCGACGCCGAACATGCCTTTCTGCCCGGGCGTCTGGAAGTAGCCAGTGGCGAAGCTATCCTGGGTGCCGTCGAAGTTCAGGCCGGCATTGTGCGAGTAGGCCGTAGTCAGGTAGACGTCGGTACGCTTTGACAGGGCGTAGTCGGCGATGAAGTTGACCTGCCATGGATTGGCCGGATTCGTGGGGAGTGCCGTCGCCGTCGGCGTCACCGTCTTGACGTCGGCGTAAGCGTAGCCAAGCGTGAAGCCGAGGGCTGTCGTAGCCTGGTAGTTCGCGCCGATCCAGTAGTAGTCGTCACGCAGGAAGGTGGCGCCATTGCCGAAGTCCATCTTCGCCCATCGGTATCCGGCCATCACCTTCAGCGCGCCGGTAGCGTAGCTGGCGGCCGCGCCCGCCTTGCGGCTGCGTCCCGCTTGCCCGGACACGAGCGCAGGGTTCCACTGGTCATAGAAGGCCGTGAGGCCCAGCGTGCCGTCGAGATACGTCACCGACGCGCCGTAGCCGGCGTTGTCGCTGGCGTGGCCCGGCGTTTCGGTGGGCAGCGCGATGGGCGTGAGGCCGATCGCCGGTGCGCCGACGCCGAACGAATAGTGTGCCGCCATGCTGACCGGGCCCCACGCGTTGGTGTACTTCACCACATTGTCTTCGCGGTAGTTCAGGCCGGCCATGAAGACGTCGGGTTCGTAGAGGGTCGCGAAGCGGGTCGGGCTGAAGTTGACTGCGCCCTCGAACATGCTCGTGTACTGGCGGCCGAAGGTTACCTTGCCATACTGGCTGCCGATGCCCACATAGGCCTGGCGGTTGAACGCGCGGCTCTGTGCGGCAATGCCGGTGTCGATGCCGAAGCCGCTTTCCAGCACGAACAGCGCCTGCATGCCGCCGCCAAGATCCTCGGTGCCGCGCATGCCCCAGCGAGAGCCCGAGAGGCCGCCGTTGGTTGGCATCGAAAGGCGGCTGCCGCCCTGTTGCTGCGGCCCGGCAGCCACCCGGTTGACATATTCGATCGGGGCGTCAATGACGCCGTACAGCGTGACACTCGTTTGCGCTGCAGCGTGGCCGCTAAGCAGCGCCGCGGCAGCCGCCAGGGAAATGGCCGTTCTTTTCATTGCAGATGGTCTCCGTCCAATTTGTTTATTGCGCTTCCGGCTCTCCTCCGACCCGCCGGAAGTCATGTGACCGCACTCTTCATCGCTGGCACGGCGCCGGCGCTAAATCAGGCGGCTCTTCGCATTGGAGCGCGACAGCGGGGGGGCGCATGCCACCGAAATCGGGGGGGAGGGTTTTTACGGCCGCTGGCGATCCGGTTTCATGCGCAACAAGACGTTCGAGCTGACGCAGGGTCAGGCCGAACTGTTCGAAGACCGCGTCCTCGAGTTGGCAGCGATCGGAGAAGCCATAGCGGGTGACCATGGCATGGGAGGGCCGCCCCAGGCCAGGGAGGTCGAGCAGCAGGCGGAGGAGGCGGTGCGCGCGGACGGCTTCGCGGAAGCTGGAGCCTTCGGCGAACAGACGTCGTGACAGGGATGCCTTTGAAATGCCGGCAATGCCGGCAAACCAGTCCAGGTTCCAGTCTTCGAGTGGTTCGGTGAGGACCAGGCTGGCTAGCCAGCGCGTCAGCGGTCGGGATGCGGACGACCCTGGCCCGGGGTGGGCAAGAGCGTCCATCGCGACATCGATGCAGGCGGCGCCCTCATGGCCCAGTTCGATCGCGATCGGCGTGAAGGGCCGCAGCGTCAGGCGCTGGGTCGGCCGCAGCAGCCGGCTCCGGGCGCCGTGGCTGCAGCGGATCGTGCCCGCATCGGCGGAGATGATCGCCGTGGATGGGAACGCGAGGTTACGGATGGTGGTGCGCACGGACGTGTGCGCGCGGAGGAGCAACTGCATTGGAATCTGCTGGCATGTGCGCCGCACGGCGCGTGTCGGGGCAGCGCCTCGCGAAGCCGGGCGCCGTCGTCATCGGTCCATGACCTTGCCGGTGACCTTACCGGCTGCGTGGGCCTGCGTTCCAACCGCCTTCGGGGGGGCGCGCGACGGGCAGTGCCGCCCGTGTTGGATGAACCCGATCCACGCTGTAGAATCCAGCGTACACAAGCATCCTTCCCCGACCTCCCATCCGGGGCATCAATCGAGCATGCCAGAGACTCCCGCGAAGCCCGGGCCGCCATCGCCAAGGGCGACGCTCAGGCCAGTTATCGCCAGCAAGCTGGTGCCTCCGCACATTGGCCGCAAGACCGTGCCGCACGAGCCCTTGCTGGCGCGCCTGATGGCGGAGCGCCGCCGTCGCTGCTTCCTGCTGCAGAGCCCGGCCGGCTACGGCAAGACGACGACGCTGGTGGCATGGGGGCAGGCCTTGACTCCGCTGGGCTATCACGTCACGTGGCTGTCGCTGGATGCCGACGACAATGAGCCGTCCACGTGGGTGGACTACCTGCTGTCCAGTGTTGCGATTGTCGACCCGGCGATCACGCGCGACGCCATGCTGCTCGAAGGCGTCGGTACGGACCAGGAAGCCATCGAGCGCACGGTGATCGCACTGGTGCGAGGCATCGCCCGCTACCGCCGCGAACTGGTGATCGTGCTTGACGACCTGCACCACATCACCGACAGCCGGATCTGGGAAGCCCTGCAATGGTTGCTGGACTATGCGCCTTCGAACCTGCACCTCGCTTTTGCATCGCGCTCGGCGCTGCCCGTGTCGCTCGAACGTTTGCGCGCGGCCGGCCAGACGCTGGAGTTCGGCCTTGCGGACCTGCGTTTCTCGCCGGAGGAAGCCGAGCGCTTCCTCCGGGTGCAACTCGGCGATATTGAGCCGGCCGCCGCCCGGCGGTTGCACGCGCAGACCGATGGCTGGGTCGCCGGCCTGCAGCTATTGAGTGTCGCGCTGAAGAAGAAGCGCTCCGCCTTGTCCGCCGATGATCTTGATGTGACGATCCGGGAGTACGTGCGCGACTCGCAGACGTTCGCCGCCTACTTCGAGCGCGAGGTGTTGTCGCGGATGACGCCGGGCGAACTGGAACTGCTGACGCCAGCCGCCGCCTGCGACCGCTTCTGCGCCTCGCTATGCGCAACGCTGACCGGACGTGATGCCGAAGGGAAGGGCGGGGAAGAAGGGGCCCTGCTGGAGCGGCTGGAGAACGACAACCTGTTCATCGTCTCGACCGAGCAGGACGGTGCCGAGACCTGGTACCGGCTCCATCCCTTGCTGCGCGAGACGCTGCTGGTCCGCTTCCAGAGCTGGAGCACGGGGACGCGCCACGCCATCCATGCGCGGGCGTGGCAATGGTTCCTGGGCCGCGGACACCTCGACGAGGCCGTGCAGCATGCGCTCAAGGCTGGCGAGCCCGCGCGCGCGGCCGAACTGGCCGAGCGCTGTGCGCATTCGCTGTTTGCGCGCGGGGAACTGGCAAAGCTTGTCGCCCTGGTGCGGCTCCTTCCGCCCGAGCAGGTGCAGGCAAGCGTGCCACTGCGCATGTGGATGGCGCGCCAGCACCTTTACCACCGCGATTTCGCGGCCTGCGCGGCTGGCATCGAGGCGCTCCAGCGCGATCTTCCCGCCCAGGCCATGGCGGATCGCTTCACGCTCGTGGCCCTGCGGGCCGTGCTCGCCGTCCAGCGCGACGATGTGGAAGGCGCGATGGCGCTGCTTCCGCAATTGCTGGCGCCGCCGCCCGCGACCGACGGCATCACCCTCGCGGCCTGCAATAACCTGCTGTCGTGGATCTACATGCAGCGTGGGGAGTATGAGCGCGCGCGCGCCATCCAGCTCGACGCGAAGCGCCCCACCATCGACGGCGCAGCGCTGATGGGAACCTCGGCGGGTACCCTGCAAGGCCAGTGCATGGTCGGCCTGAGCCATGCGCTCGAGGGTCAACTGCTGCAGGCCGAGCGCATCTACCGTTCTGTACTGCGTGAAGCCGAGGCGCGCGGGCGGTCCTGCAACGACCCGGCGTGCATGGCGGCGTCGCTGCTGGGCGAGGTGCTGTACGAACAGAACCAGAACGAAGCGGCGCGGGAACTGCTGGAGAGTCGCGTCGACCTGCTGGAGCGTGTATCAATTCCGGATTCGGTGCTGCGGGTGATGATCGTCCTCTCGGGCGCCCACTGGCATGCCGGCAACCGGCTGGAAGCCTTCGCCTACCTGGATCGCCTGGAGGAATACGCGAGCGGCCTCGGACTGGACCGCTTGCTGGCCTACGCCCTCGGGGTGCAGGTCCAGCGGCGCCTGCTGCTGGGAGAGCTTGACGCGGCGAAGGCCTGCCTGGCGCGCCTGCAGGAAGTCGAGGCACGCCGCCCCCGAAGCGGGGCCGAGCGCTTCAGTGGCCCCGACTTCGCGCTGCGCGGGGCCACGGTCCGCTGGCTGCTGGCGACCGGAGACATGGAGCAGGCGGCGCTGATACTCAATCCGCTGATCGCACACTGCGAGGCCCACGGCCGCATGCACAACGTCGCCGCCCTGCAGCTGCAGCGTGCCGTCGTCGATGCGAAGCTGGGGCGTTCCGCCGCTGCCCGCGCCAACGTCGTATCGGCCCTGCATCTCGGTCATCGCCTCGGGCTGCTGCGCAGGCTGCTGGATGCCGAGCCATCGGCGATGGATCTGGTTGGCGAAATCGCGCGGCAGGAAACGCTCGACCCGGTGCTGACCTTCTACGTCGAGCGGCTACAGGCGGCGTTGCCGCCAAAGCCCGCCACGGACAACGCAAGAGCCCGCAAGCGAGCGGCATCCGTCGGCGTTGCCGCGCTCAGCGAGCGCGAGACCGATGTGGTGCGCATGCTGCCGGAGTTGATCACGACCAAGAAGATCGCGCGGGCGCTCGGCCTTTCGCCGGAGACGGTCAAGTGGCACCTGACCAATATCTACGCCAAGCTCGGCGTGAGCGGTCGCGACGAAGCGCTGGAGCGCCTGCGCGACGTGGACTGGGGAACGGACGACGACACCGGCGGCTGACAGGCAAGGGGCCCGCCGCCGGTGCATGGGCGGCGCTCCCTTACTGCGGACCGCCTGCCACGGCCACCACCTGGCCCGTGATGTAGTTCGACTCAGGCAGGCAGAACAGGTACACCGAGCCCGCCGCTTCCTCCGGCGTGCCGCCCCGGCCCAGCGGACAGCGCTGCGCATGGGACTTGATCAGTTCCGGATTGATGCCCACGCGGATGTCGCGGCCTTCGATCTTGACGGTGGCGCCGGCCTTCGCGTCGGCTTCGGTCATCCGGGTGTGGATCAGGCCGAAGGCGACGGCATTGACGTTCACCTTCAGCCGGCCCCATTCGCGGCTCAGCGCACGCGTCATGCCGATCACGCCGGCCTTGGCCGACGAATAGTTGAGCTGGCCGGCGTTGCCGTTGAGCGCAGACGTCGACGACACATTCACCACCTTGCGGAACACCTCGCGCCCGGCGGCGACATCGGCCTGGTGCTGCGCCTTCAGGTGCGGATAGGCGGCCCGCAGGATGCGGAAGGGCGCCGTCATGTGGCAGTCGAGGATGGCGTACCACTGCTCGTCCGTCATGCGCTGGACCACGTCATCCCAGGTGTAGCCGGCGTTGTTGACGATAATGTCGATGCCGCCGAACGTCCTGATCGCGGTGCCGATATAGCGCTCGGCGAAATCCGGCGCCGCCACGCTGCCTACGCAGGCCACGGCTTCGGCGCCGTTCTTGCGCAGCATCTCGACCGTCTCGTGCGCCGGATCGGCATCGAGGTCGTTGACGACGAGGCGTGCGCCTTCGCTCGCCAGTTTCAGTGCGATGGCCTGTCCGATGCCACGGCCGGAGCCGGTGACGAGGGCGACCTTTCCATCAAGCTTTCCCACGATATTTCCTTGTTCAGTATTTGGGTTTCACAGCGCGACGACCGCATCGCCGAGGACCTTCGCCTCGCCATACTGGTTCGTGGTCTGGATCTCGAGGCGCGCGCGGCGCTCGCCTTCGGCTTCGAAGGTCTCCACCACGCGGCCGGTGCAGGTGATCTGGTGGCCGAGGTGCGTGATACCGGTGAAGCGCACGCTGAAGTCGCGGATCTGGCGCTGGTCGACCCACTGCGTCAGCAGCCGGCCGAGCCAGGCCATCGACAGCATGCCGTGCGCGAACACATCGGTCATGCCGGCCTTGCGGGCGTAATCGAGGTCGATGTGGATGGCGTTGTGATCGCCCGATGCGCCGGCGAACAACGCCAGCATGGTGCGGTTGACCGGGGCCAGCGCCAGCGGGGGGAGGGTGTCGCCGGCCTTGACGGCGGCGAGGTCGGTCTTGCTCATGAGCTGGTCTCCTTGTCAGCCGTTGCGGTGCACTAGTACGCTGCGGAGGTCGGCGATGTGGTCGCCGTTCTGGTTGGTGACGCGCGTCTCGCGCACGAGGAAGGACAGCGCGCCGCCTTTCTTGTCATAGATGTCGCCGATGCGGCTCTCGAAGCGCAGCGTGTCGCCCGCATAGGCCGTGCGGTGGTAGTGGAACGATTGCTCGCCGTGCAGGACGCGCGACGGCTCGATGCCCACTTCCTGGCGCCAGGCGGTGGTCGGCTGGGTGAATTCCAGCGAGAACAGAAAGGTCGGCGGCAGCGGCAGGGTCGGGTGCCCGGCGTCGCGTGCGGCGGATTCGTCCGTGTAGATCGGGTTCGTCTCGCCGATGGCCTTGGCGAAGAAGCGCAGTTGCCCCGCCTCGGCGGTGGCGTGGAAGCTCGGCAAGACCTTGCCGATATGCGATTTGTCCAGCATCTCGATGTCTCCTTGATGTCCGTGAGCGCAGGGGTCAGGCCACCTTCTTGAACGCGGTGACCACGCAGGCGCCGCCCAGGCCGAGGTTGTGCTGCAGCGCGACCTTGGCGTCTGGCACCTGGCGGTCGCCGGCCGTGCCGCGCAGCTGGTGGACCAGCTCGTAGCACTGCGCCAGCCCGGTCGCGCCGAGTGGGTGCCCCTTCGACAGCAGGCCGCCCGACGGATTGACCACCCAGCGACCGCCATAGGTGTTGTCGCCGTCCTCGACCAGCTTCTCGCCTTCGCCGTCCTTGCACAGGCCAAGCCCTTCGTAGGTGATCAGTTCGTTCTGTGCGAAGCAGTCATGCAGCTCGATCACGTCGATGTCTTCCGGGCCGATGCCGGCCTGCTCGTACACCGATTGCGAGGCGGACTTCGTCATGCCAACGCCGACCAGGTCGATCATGGTGGGCGATTCGAACGCATCCGGCCGGTCGGTGGTCAGGGCCTGGCCGGCGATGACCACATCCGTGCGCAGGCCGCGCTTGCGGGCAAATTCCTGCGACACCACGATGGCGGCCGCCGCGCCACAGGTGGGCGGGCAGGCCATCAGGCGCGTCAGCACGCCTTCCCACACGGCCGGTGCGGCCAGCACTTCCTCGGGCGAGACCACCTTGCGGAAGATCGCCAGGGGATTGTTGGCGGCGTGACGGCTGGCCTTGGCGCGGATTTTGGCGAAGGTTTCGAGCTTGGTGCCGTACTTCTCCATATGGGCGAGACCAGCCCCCGCGAACATGCGGATGGCGCCTGGCAGATCGCAGTCCGGCTGGATCCGCTCGACGATTTCCAGGGTGCGGCTCATGGCGCGCGGACGGTCACCCCAGTGGCTGGCCAGCGCGCCCGGCTGCATTTCCTCGAAGCCGACCGCGATGGCGCAGTCCACGGTGCCGCTCTGCACGGCCTGGCGGGCGAGGAACAGCGCCGACGAGCCGGTGGCACAGTTGTTGTTGACGTTGACCACCGGCACGCCGCTCAGGCCCACGCGATACAGCGCGGCCTGGCCGCAGGTCGAATCGCCGTACACATAGCCGGCGTAGGCCTGCTGCACGTCGGCGTAGGACAGGCCGGCGTCTTCCAGCGCCTGGACGATGGCCTGCGCACCCATCTCGTCATAGTGGGCGCTCATGCCGGGCTTGGCGAACGGGATCATGCCGACGCCGGCGACAAACACATTGCGTGTCATGGGACTTCTCCTTGCTTCTGGAATGCGGGATTGTTGGAATCAGAGCTTGCGCGAGATCAGCTCGCGCATGACTTCGCTGGTGCCGCCGTAGATGCGGTTCACGCGCGAGTCGACGAAGGCGCGGCCGACCGGGTACTCCATCATGTAGCCGTAGCCGCCATGCAGTTGCAGCATCTCGTCCAGGCACTTGCCGAGCGTCTCGGTGGCATACAGCTTGGCCACGGCGGACTCTTCCAGCGTCAGGCTGCGGCGCATGTGCTCGCCGAGGTAGTGGTCCACCATCAGGCGTACGGCGATGGCCTGCGCCTGGATGTCAGCGAGCTTGAAGCGCGTGTTCTGGAAGTCCCACACGGTCTGGCCGAAGGCGCGGCGGTCCTTCACGTAGGCAAGCGTGTGCTCCAGCACGGCTTCGAGCCGCGCCGCTGCGCCGACGGCGATGGAGAAGCGCTCCTGAGGCAGCTCTCTCATCAGATACGCGAAGCCCTTGCCTTCCTCGCCGAGCCGGTTGGAGACCGGGACGCGGACGTTGTCGAAGAAGAGTTCGGCGGTATCCTGCGCATGCTGGCCCACCTTCTCCAGCTTGCGGCCACGGCGAAAGCCGGCACGGTTGGTCTCGACCACGATCAGGCTGATGCCCTTGGCCCCGGCGGTGGGGTCGGTCTTGCAGACCACGACGACGAGGTTGGCGGTCAGGCCGTTGCTGATGAAGGTCTTGCTGCCGTTGATCACGTACTCGTCGCCGTCACGCACGGCGGTGGTGCGCACGGCCTTGAGGTCGCTGCCGGTGCCCGGTTCGGTCATGGCGATGGCCAGGATGGTCTCGCCGGAGCAGGCGCCCGGGAGCCACTTCTGCTTCTGTTCTTCGTTGCCGATGCGGGCGATGTACGGGGCGATGATGTCCGAGTGCATGCCGATGCTGAGGCCGGAGAGGCCGCAGCGTTGATATTCCTCGACCATCACGGCCGAGTGACCGTAATCGCCGCCACCGCCGCCATACTCGGTAGGCAGGGTCACGCAGAGCAGGCCCTCGCGGCCGGCCTTCAGCCAGGTCTCGCGGTCGACCTTGCCGGCCTTGTCCCACTCGGCCTGCTTCGGCGCGCACTCGCGCTCAAAGAAGCGGCGGGCCGTGGTGCGGAACATCTCATGGTCTTCGCGATAGATGGTACGGATCGGTTGCAAAGCAGTCTCCTTACTTGGGTTCGGTATGGATGGGGGCCGGCTGGCGGTCCCAGTCAAAGCGGGGTGGCTCGCCGGCCAGGAAGGCGTCGACGGCGGCGGCGTGATAGGGGGCGGCGGCGGCGATCGCCTGTGCGCTGCACTCCAGGTCCGCCAGCGGGGCGTATTGCGACTCGAAGCTCTGGTTAAGCAGCCGCTTGCTCAGGCCCATGGCCTCGCGCGGGCCGGCGAGGAAACGGCGGGCGAACTCCCACGCCTGCTGCGAGAGGTCATCCGGCGAATGGATGGCATGCACGATGCCAAGCTGCTTCGCCTCCATGGCATTCACGCGGCGCGCGGTCAGCACAGTTCCTTCGCCACCGACATGCCGACCGCGCGCGGCAGCAGGTAGAACGCGCCGAGGTCCGGCACCAGTCCCACCTTGGCGAACGACATGCAGAAGAACGCGCGCGACGACGCCAGCATGAAGTCCGCCGCGAGCGCCAGCGAGAAGCCGGCACCGGCAGCAGCGCCGTCCACGGCCGCGATGACGGGAATCTCCAGGTTGCGCAGGCGCTGCATCCACTGGTGGGCGGACTGCACGCGGCGGCGCATCGCGTCGGGTGAGCGAGCCTCCGCGTCGGTGCTGGCGCGGACTTCCTGAAGCGACTTGAGGTCGCCGCCGGCGCAGAAGCTGCCGCCGGAGCCGGTCAGGATCAGGGCACGCACGCTGCGGTCGCCCTCGATGCGCGCAATCATGTCGGCGTAGTCCGCGCGCAGGTCGAGGGACAGCGCGTTACGGGCGGCGGGGCGCTGGTGCGAGAACTCGGCAACGCCGTCCTCGATGAGGAGCTGCGCGTCGCGCAGGCGGATCAAATCTGCAGCCATGGTGTCTTGTCCTGGTTTGGCGAGTCGTCGGGAGTCGCGCTGCGCGGGCTCCCGGGATGCATTCGATATTGGGGAATGGCAAGGGGTGCCAGCCCACCGGCGTTGGGGGGGGGCAGGCCGGATCAGTCGACGCCCGCACCCACCGTCTTCACCACGGTTTCCCAGCGGGCAAGATCGGCGCCGATGCGTTCACCCAGCCGGTCGGGCGGCAGGTATGCCGGCATGAACCCTTGCGTGCGGAAGTGCTCGCGGCTGTCCGGGGCGGTGACGATGGCCTTCAGCGAGCCGGTCAGGCGTGCGGCCACGTCGGCGCGGAGTGCGGCGGGCGCGCGGCCCAGCCCATCACCACGTAGCCGGGGACGCTTTCCGCCACGGTCGGCACGCCGGGGAAGTCGGGCGAACGCTGCGCGCCGGTGGTCGCCAGGGCGCGCACCTTGCCGGAACGGAGCTGCGGCAGCGACGTGACGGGCACGTCGAACATGAAATCCACGTTGCCCGCCATCACGTCGGTCAGGGCCGCGGCGCTGCCCTTGTATGGGATGTGGTTGAGCTTCACGCCCGACTGGCTGGCGAGCAGCGCGCCCGACAAATGGTTCGACGAGCCATTGCCGGCCGACCCGTAGGTCACCTGGCCGGGCCGCGTGCGCGCCGCCGCGAGCAGGTCCTTCAGGCTCCGGTAAGGCTGGTTTGCCCCGGTAACGAGCACGTTCTCGTACTCGCCGACCTGCGCTACCGGCGTGAAGTCGCGGCGTGCGTTGTAGCCCACATTCGGATAGATGGCCGGATTCACGGTCAGCGCGCCAACCGTGGCGAAGCCCAGTGTGTAGCCGTCGGCGCTGGCGTGCGCCACCTTCTGCATGCCGATCGAGCCACCCATGCCCGGCACGTTTTCCACCACCAACGGCTGGTGCAGGTCCTGGCTCAGCTTCTGGCCGACATAGCGCGCCAGCACGTCCGCCGGGCCGCCGGCGGGAAAGGGCACCACGAGGCGCAGCGGCCTGGACGGCCAGGTTTGCGCCTGCGCGGCCACGGGCGGCGCGCCGAGCGCAAGCGCCGCCGCAATCAGCGTGACTGCCCTGGAAAAGTCGGTCCCTCTCATGTGATGTCTCCTGTCTGTCGCCCTGGCGGAGCCGGCTGGCGCGCCTGATTCGCGGCGTATGCGGTGAAGCGGGATGGTCGGGCGCGGCGGGGCCGTGCAGCCCACCGGCGATGGGGGGTGTGCCCGGCACCGGCGCGGCGCGCGGGCGGAAATCCCCCCCCAACGTCGGTGGGCGGAGCCCCCACGCCGGCTGGTCTACTTGCCTCCAAGGCTGCAGTCCGCTGCGGCATTCGCTGAGTGATCCAAGAGAAGGAAGAGGGGGGAAGTGATGGGCGTTCTTTCAGGTATTCGCGTACTGGAATTCGAGGGCATCGGCCCCGGGCCGTTCGCGGCGATGCTGCTGGCGGACATGGGCGCGGACGTGATCCGCGTGGACCGGCCGGTGGCTGCGGCGGACCTGGGTCCGAAGATCGAGGGCCAGCGCATCAACGTGGTGGCGCGCGGCCGCAGCTCGGTGACGCTCGACCTGAAGCGCCCGGAGGCGGTGGAGGCTGCGCTCGCCCTGATGGAGAAGGCCGACGTGGTGATCGAGGGTTTTCGCCCCGGCACGATGGAGCGGCTTGGCCTCGGCCCGGCGCAGGCGCTGTCGCGCAATCCGCGGCTGGTGTACGGCCGCATCACCGGCTGGGGCCAGACCGGCCCGCTCGCCGCCAGCGCCGGCCACGATCTCAACTACATCGCGCTGTCGGGCGTGCTGTCGGGCATCGGTCGCGGCGACGATGCGCCGGTGCCCCCGCTCAATCTGGTGGGTGACTACGGCGGTGGCGGCATGCTGCTGGCCATGGGCGTGCTGGGCGCGCTGATTCATGCGCAACGCACCGGCACGGGCCAGGTGGTGGACGCCGCCATGACGGAAGGCGCCGCGCAGCTTGGCGCCGTGGTGTGGGGCCTGCTCGCCTCGGGCCACTGGCGCGAGCAGCGCGGCAGCAACCTGCTCGACGGCGGCACCCCCTGGTACGACAGCTACGCCACGCGCGATGGCCACTACATGGCCGTGGGCGCGGTGGAGGAACGCTTCTACCAGGAACTGGTGGAAAAGCTCGGCCTTGCCGGCGCGAACCTGCCCGACCGGAACAACCGTGGCAACTGGCCGGTGCTGCGCCAGCACTTCAGGATGGCATTCCTGTCCCGCACACGCGACGAATGGTGCGCCGTGTTCGACGGCAGCGACGCCTGCGTGGCCCCGGTGCTGAAGTTCTCCGAGGCGCCGCGGCACCCGCAGAACGTCGCCCGCGGCAGCTTCGTCGAGGTCGACGGCGTCACGCAGCCCGCCCCCGCGCCGCGCTTCTCGCACACGCCGTCGGCAATCCGCCGCAGCGCCCCGGCCCGTGGCGAGCACGGCCTGCAGGCGCTGCAGGCATGGGGCTTCGCCACTGACGCCATCGATCGCATGTCCGGCCTTGGGCTGGGCTTCGCCCCGGCCGACGCCGAACGACAGGCGGCCTGAGCGCATTCCTTCCAACGCAATCTGAATTTCCTGCCATGAGCCACGCTTACATCGTCTCTCCCTTGCGCACGCCGGTCGGCAAGTTCGGCGGCGCGCTCGCGCCGCTCTCCGCGGCGGATCTCGCGGCCCACGTGCTGCGTGCCGTCCTGCAACGCTCCGGCGCGCCGGAGGATTCCATCGACGAAGTCATCGTCGCGCAGTCGTACCAGTCCAGCGAGGCGCCGTGCATCGGCCGCTACGCTGCCTCGCTCGCCGGGCTGCCGGAAAGCGTCTCGGGCTACGCGGTGGACCGCCGCTGCGGCTCGGGGCTGCAGGCCGTGATCAACGCGGCGATGCAGGTGCAGAGCGGCGTGTCCGGTGCGGTGCTCGTCGCTGGCGTCGAGAGCATGAGCAATATCGAGTACTACAGCACCAGCATGCGCTGGGGCGCGCGAATGGGCGACGCGGCCATCCACGACCGCCTTGACCGTGGCCGCGTCAACTCGCAGCCGGTAAGCCGCTATGGCGTGATGGCCGGCGGCGCCGCCGAGACGGCCGAGAACCTGGCCCGCGACTACGGCATCGCCCGCGCGGAGAGCGATCGCTATGCCGCGCGCAGCCACCAGCTTGCCACCGAGGCGTGGAACGCTGGCCGCTTCGAGGAGGAGGTGGTGCCCGTGCCGGTGCCGCAGCGCAAGGGCGCCCCGATCCTGTTCCGCCGCGACGAAGGCATTCGCGAGGATGCCAGCCTGGAATTGATGGCCAAGCTGCCCGCGCTGCTGCGCGACGGCACGGTGACGGCCGGCAACGCCTGCCAGCAGAGCGACGCCGCGTCCGCCTGCCTGGTGGTGTCCGAGGACTACCTGAAGGCCCACCGGCTCGAGCCGATGGGGCGGCTGGTCGGCTGGGCCGGGGCGGGCTGCGACCCGCTGCGCATGGGCATCGGACCCGTGCCGGCCGTGGCGCGCCTGCTGCCGCGCATCGGCATGACGCTGTCGGACCTCGATCTGATCGAGGTCAACGAAGCCTTCGCGGTGCAGGTCCTCAGCGTGCTGCGCGCCTGGGGCATCAAGGACGTTGAGGCGGATGGGCGCATCAACGTCAACGGCTCCGGCATCTCGCTGGGCCATCCCATTGGCGCCACCGGCGTGCGCATCCTCGCCACGATGCTGCACGAGATGCGCCGGCGCGGCGCGCGCTACGGCCTGGAAACCATGTGCATCGGCGGCGGGCAGGGCCTGGCGGCGGTGTTCGAGCGCGTCTGAGCGGCGCGCTGCAAGTGATTCACGCATTCAAGGAGGAAAACATGACCCACGCTGAAGGCAACGCGCCGCGCGGCGCGTCCGAGCAGCCCTGGCAGGAGCAGGACGGGCGGCTGGTGCTGCTGGCCTATCGTCGCAATGGCGGCGACACGCTGCACTTCCCACCGCTGCCGTTGACGTCGCCGCAGGCCAGTGACACCGAGCTGGTCGCGCTGCACGGCACGCCGACGCTGTACAGCTACACCGTGATGCACCCGTCGCCCAAGACCGGCCTGCCGCCGATGCCACTGGGCCTGGCCGACTATCCGGAAGGTGTGCGCATCTTCGGTCGGCTGGTGTACCCGAACGGCCGCCGGCCTGCGATCGGGGACACCTTGCGGACATGCCTGGTGCATACCGCCGAGGGTCCCGTCTATGCATTCGAACCGGTGAGCACGGAGGGGAGCCGATGAACAAACCGATCTACGTTGCGGGCGTCGCCATGACCCCGTTCGGCCGTCACGACGGCTCGATGCAAGACCTGGCGCAAAGCGCCGTGCTCGGCGCCGTGGCCGACGCCGACGTCGACATGGCGGAAGTGCAGGCCTTCTACGCCGCCAACGTCTTCGGCGGCATGGTGCTGGGGCAGGTGCTGCTGCGCGACCTCGGCGTGACCGGGCCGGCCATCTACAACGTCGAGAACGCCTGTGCCAGCGGCGCCACCGGCGTCCACCTGGCCTGCCACGCGCTGGAAGCCGGCCGCTATGACACCGTGGTGGTGTTCGGCGTRGAGCAACTGACCGCGCTCGGCGGCGGCGCGCTGCCGCTGCAACGCAACGACTACATGACGTCGCTGTACGCCCGTGCCGGCATGACGCTGCCGTCGGTCTACGCCATGCGTGCGGCGCGCTACCTGCACGAGTTCGGCGTGAAGCCGGACGTGCTGRCCGAGGTCGCGGTGAAGAACCGCCGCCACGGCGGCCTCAATCCGTATGCGCAGACCCGCACCGGTGTCAGCGTGGACGAGGTGATGGATTCGCGCATGGTCTTCGATCCGCTCACGCTGCTGCAATGCTGCCCGTCGGCGGTGGATGGTGCGGCGGCGCTGGTGCTGACCACCCGCAAGCCGGCCACGCGCAGCAAGCCGGTGCGCGTGCTCGCCTCGGCGGTGCAGTCCGGCCGGCAGGAAATCGGCACCGAGGACATCCTCGCCGCCGAAATCACCGCGCGCACGGCGCGGCTGGCGTACCAGGAGGCCGGCGTCAAGCCTGCCGACATCGACATGGTGGAGCTGCACGACGCCTTCACCATTGCCGAACTCATCTACTACAGCGCGCTTGGCCTGTGCGAGCGCGGCGAGGCGCACGAACTGCTGAAGTCGGGCGCCACCACGCTCGGCGGCCGGGTACCGGTCAACCCGAGCGGCGGCCTGCTCGCCAAGGGGCACCCGCTGGGCGCCACGGGCGTGGCGCAGATGGTCGAGGCCGTCTGGCAACTGGAAGGGCGTGCCGGGGAAAGGCAGATACCGGGCGCGTCGCTGGCGCTGACGCAGTGCACGGGCGGCGGCATCGCCGGCGTGGACCACGCCGCGTCGGCGGTGCACATCCTCGGCCACTGATTGAAGGAGATTTCATGGACAAGCAGATTGCCGTCGTTACCGGCGGCGCACAGGGCATCGGCCTCGGCATCACGCGGGCCCTGCTCGAAGCGGGCCACGCCGTCGCCGTGTTCGACCTGAACGGCAAAGCCCTCGAAGGCCTGGGGGCCGAGCTCGGCCACCATGCCGAGCGCCTGATGGTGCTGCGCGTGGATGTGACCTCGGACGCCGAGGTGCAGGCGGCCGTCGCCCAGATCAAGGCGCGCTGGAAGACGCCCGACATCCTCGTGAACAACGCCGGCATCACGCGCGACAAGCGTTTTGTCAAGATGACGGAGGAGGACTGGGACTTCGTCATCGACGTTAACCTGAAGTCGCAGTTCCTGTGCGCGCGCGCCGTGGTGCCCGGCATGATCGAGCAGGGCTATGGCCGCATCGTCAATATCTCGTCGCGGGCATGGCTGGGCGGCTTCGGCCAGGCCAACTATTCGGCCGCCAAGGGCGGCGTGGTGAGCCTGACCCGCTCGCTCGCCATTGAGCTGGCGCGCCACGGCATCACCGCCAACGCCGTTGCGCCGGGCATCATCGAGACGCCGCTGTTCGCCACGCTGACCGACGAGCAGGCCGAGCGCCTGAAGTCGAGCGTACCGGTGGGCCGCATTGGCAAGCCGGAGGACATCGCCCAGGCGGTGCTGATGTTCGCCGGCCGCGCGGCGTCATACATCACCGGGCAGACGCTGTACGTCTGCGGCGGCCGCTCGCTGTCGAGCCCGAGCGTCTGAGGGAGAGGCAGATGACTATTCACTACCAGCAGACGGGTCACGTGGCGGTGCTGACACTGGACGCGCCCGAGTCGCTCAACGCCCTGACCGTCGAAGAACTAGTAGCGCTGCGCGAGCGGCTGGCGCAATGCCAGGACGACGACAACGTGCGCGCCATCGTCATCACCGGCGCGGGGGACCGGGCCTTCTGCACAGGGGCCAACCTGAAGGCGACGCTGCCGCCGTCCACCGGATTTGCCGCCGGCGCCTTCAAGAGCCGCGCCGGCGAGGCGCAGCAGGGCGGCTACACCCGCCTGCTCGATCTCACCGACCTGCAGATCTGGAAGCCGATGATTGCCGCCATCAACGGCTACTGCCTCGGCGGCGGGCTGGAACTGGCGCTGCAGTGCGACCTGCGCATCGCCGCCGCGTCGGCCAGCTTCGGCCTGCCCGAAGTCAAGGTGGCCAGCGTGCCCGCGGTGGGTGGCATGCAGTACCTGTTGCGCGCGGTGCCCGCCGCCCATGCGATGAAGATGGCGATGACCGGCGAGCGCATCGGCGCCGACGAGGCGCTGCGCATCGGCCTGGTCAGCGACGTGGTGGCGGCCTCCGGCCTGATGGAACTTGCGATGGCGCTGGCCACGCGCATTGCGGCCAACGGTCCGCTCGCCGTCCAGGCCGTCAAGCAGCTCGCGGTGCAGACCTCGCACCTGGCGCCGCGCGAGTTCGTCGCGCAGGCCAACCTGCAATGGGGGCTGCTGCGCGACAGCGCCGACCGCATCGAGGGCCGCACGGCCTTTGCCGAGAAGCGGCCGCCGGCATACCGCGGCGCCTGAGCAATACGGAGACAGCATTCATGAATTTCAACTTGACCGAAGAGCAGGAAATGATGGTGGCCGCCGCCCGGCGCATGGTGCAGACCCGCATCGACCCGGTACTGCGCAGTCATCCGGCCAACCAGCCGCTGCCCAAGGCGGCCATGCTGGAGATCTTCGCCGCCTTCGCGGAGCTGGGCATCACGGCCCCGCGCGTGCCGGCCGAAGCCGGCGGCGGCGGGCTGAAGATGCTCGACTACGGCATGATCTTCGAGCAGCTGCCGCCGGTGGTGGCGCTGTCGCTGGCCTCGCATGAGGGCACCATCCTGCGCATCCATCTCGGCTGCCCGGACCCTATCCGCGAGCGCTACCTGCCCGACCTGATCGCGGGCCGCAAGATCGCCTGCACGGCCAATACCGAGGCCAATGCCGGGTCGGACTCCGGCGCCATCCGCACCAAGCTGGAAGTCGACGGCGACGACGCTTACCTGACCGGCCGCAAGATGTGGATCACCAATGCCTCGATCTGCGACGTGGTGAACGTGTCCTGCACCACCGGCACGGACGAGAAGGGCCGCCCCGTCACGCGCCGCGCACTGGTCGACCGCAGCGAGGTCGATTTCGAGGTCCGCGAGACGGCCATCACCGGCCTGCGCCAGGGTCACCTGAGCGAGCTGGTGTTCGAGCGCACCCGCGTGCCACTGAGCCACGTGATGGGCGAGCCGGGGGACGCGGCAAAGACGCTGACGATGGCCTGGAATGGCAACCGTCCGCTCATCGGCCTGATGTGCGTGCATCTGGCGCAGAAGGCGCTCGACCTGGCGCTGGACTACACGAAGTCGCGCCAGCAGTTCGGCAAGCCGCTGGCGGCCCACCAGCTGGTGCAGCAGGACCTGGCCGATATCGAGACGGCCATCGTGTCGTCGCGCCTGCTCTGCTACTACGCACTCGACTGCATCGACCGCGGCCTGCGCGCGAACGGCACCTCGGCCATGGCCAAGCGCTATGCCACGCAGGCATGCGAGCGGGCCATCCACCTGGCGATCCAGCTGCACGGCGCGATGGGCATCAGCGAGGAACTGGGGCTGGAGCAGATGTGGCGCGATGCGCGCGTCTTCCAGGTGCCCGATGGCATGAACGGCATTCTCGCGCTGATCCAGGGCCGCGAGCTGACCGGGACGGCGGCGTTCCGCTGATCCAGCGATTTCTACCCAATACCTGCAGCACACAGAGAGACAGAGGGAAACACCATGAACGACAAGATGATGGAAGGCAAGGTCGTGATCGTCACCGGCGCGGGCCGTGGCATCGGGCGCGAGATCGCGCTGGCAATGGGCCGCAACGGCGCGAAGGTCGTGGTCAACGACGTGGGCGTGACGGTGACCGGCGACGCGAGCCAGGAAGACCCGGCGGAGGAAGTGGCGGGCCAGATCCGCGCCGACGGTGGCGAGGCCATCATCAGCCGCGAGAGCGTGGCCGAGGCCGACAGCGCGGCGCGCATCGTCGAGGCTGCCGTCGACCACTTCGGCCGCATCGATACCGTCGTCAACAACGCCGGCATCCTGCGCGACCGCATCTTCCACCAGATGACGCCGGACGAGTTCGACGCCGTGCTGCGTGTGCACCTGTACGGCTGCTTCAATATGAGCCGCGCCGCCGCCACGCATTACCGCAACCAGAAGAGCGGCAATTTCGTCCACATGACGTCTACCTCGGGCCTGATCGGCAACATCGGCCAGGCCAACTACGCCGCCGCCAAGATGGGCGTGGCGGGACTGTCCAAGGCCATCGCGCTGGACATGGCGCGCTACAACGTGCGCTCGAACTGCATCTCGCCGTTCGCCTGGAGCCGCATGGCCGGCGCCATTCCCGAGACGCCGGACCAGGTCGAGCGCATCGCCAAGGCCAAGACCATGTCGCCGGCGGACATTGCGCCGCTGGCCGTGTTCCTGGCAAGCGATGCGGCGTCGGCTGTCAACGGCCAGATCTTCACCGTGCGCCGCAACGAGATCTTCCTGATGAGCCAGCCGCGCCCCGTGCGCGCCATGCAGCGCAGCGAAGGCTGGACGCCGCAGACGCTGGCGTCGCACCTGCTGCCGGCGATGGCGCCGTCGTTCTTCCCGGTGGAAGTCTCGGGCGCCGTGTTCGCCTGGGATCCGGTCTGAGGAGCCGACAATGGAATTCACGGTTCCCGGCGAATGGGTGGACTTCGGCGATGCGCTGCTGAAGTTCATCGACCGCGAGGTGGTTCCTCTCGAACAGGAACATCGCGCGCTGCTGTCCAGCGAGCGCACCTTGTACACGGAAGACGGGCGCTTCAGCCCGGAAGTGCTGGCGCTGCGCCGCCGCGTGCGGCTGCGCTCGGCCGAAACAGGCTTCTATACCGCGCTCGCGCCTGAGTCGCTCGGTGGCGGCGGGCTGGGCGCGCAGGCGGCGGCCTATGTGCAGGAGCGCCTCAATGCACACTGCGGCCCGGATCGTCCGCTAGTGCAGACGGTGGTGCTGCCGTCGCCTTTCACCAACGGGTTGTCACCGGTGCTGCGCCACCTGGACCCGGCCGTGCTGGCGTCGGTGCGCGACGAGCTGGCAAGCGGCGAGAAGACCATGTGCTTCGGGCTGAGCGAGCCGGATGCCGGCTCCGACGTGTTCGGCATGCGCACCCGCGCCGAGCGGGATGGCGACCATTGGGTGCTCAACGGCACCAAGCAGTGGATCACCAACGCCCCCTACGCCGACTACGCGATGGTCTTCGCGGTGACCGACGAGGCGAAGGCGCGTGCCCATAAGGGCGGCATCACCGGCTTCTTCCTGCCGACCGGCACGCCGGGCTTCTCGGTGCCCAGCGTGATCCCGACCATGGGCCACCTGGGCGGCGATATCGCCATTGTCTCGCTGGAGAACGTGCGCGTGCCGGATTCGCACCGGCTCGGCCCCATCGACCAGGGCCTGTCGGTGGCCCTCGATGGCGTGAACGCCGGCCGCCTGAGCATGGCAGCCTCCGGCCTGGGCCTCGCCCAGTGGGCGCTGGCGCAGGCGCTGGAGTACGCTAAGGTGCGCAAGACCTTCGGCACACCGATCAGCGGGCATCAGGCCGTGCAGTTCATGCTCGCCGAATGCGCGATGGACATCTATGCCACAAAGTCGATGATCCGCCACTGCGCCTGGCTGGTGGACCAGGGCCAGCCGGCCACCAAGGAGGTGTCGATGGTCAAGGCCTCGTCCACGGAGATGGTGGGGCGCGTATTCGACCGCGCCATCCAGATCCACGGCGCCATGGGCCTGACCAACGAACTGCGGCTGGAGGCGGGCTACCGCCACGCGCGCACGCTGCGCATTCCGGACGGCACATCGGAAATCCAGCGCCGTACCATCGCCCGCCAACTGCTCGGCGGCGATACGGCAATCTGAACGCATAGGCGGTACGCAAAATCCGCACATAAATACAGGAGGAGACCTGGTGATGCATTCCCCTATCATCGAACGCCCGACCGGCCCGCTCGACCTCGACCGCAGGTACGCGAAGGCCGGCCTGCCCGTGCGCATCCACACCCCTGATACCACCGTCTTCGAGAACCTGGAGTTCGCCRCCCGGCGTTATCCGCGCAAGACCGCGATCCAGTTCTACGGGGCCGCCCACACCTATGGCGCGCTGCTGCGCGAGGTGGAAGGCATGGCGGGGTACCTGCAGCAAGCCTGCGGCATCCAGCCGGGGGACCGCGTGATGCTGTTCAGCCAGAACTGCCCGCAGTTCATCGCCGCGTACTTTGCCATCCTGCGCGCGCAGGCGGTCGTGGTGCCGGTCAACGCCATGCTGCTGGAAGACGAACTGCGGCATATCGCGACCGACAGCGGCGCGGTGGCCTGCTTCTCCGCGCAGGAGATTGCGCCGCAACTGCTCCCGCTGCTTGGCGAGACGCCGCTGCGCCATGTGATCGTGCACGCCTATGGCGACGCGCTTGGCGATGACGACGCCGGCCTGGCCATTCCCGACTGGGTCCGCGTGCGCAGCACCGCCGGCAACCTGCCGCCCGGCGCCACGGGCTGGCTGCCGGCGCTGGCCGAAGGCCATCTGCCGCGTCCCTACACGGGCAAGCAGAGCGACCTCTGCATGCTGCCCTATACGTCGGGCACCACGGGCGCGCCGAAGGCCTGCACGCACGACCACCGTACGGTGATGAGTTCGGTGTCGGCCTCGCAGATCTGGCGCAAGACGAGCACCGAGGCATGCTACCTGGCCGTCGCGCCGATGTTTCACCTGCTTGGTCTGCAGAACGGCATCAACGGCCCGATCTTCATGGGCGGCACCATCGTGCTGCTGCCGCGCTGGGACGCTCGCACTGCCGCCGATCTGATCGAACGCCACCGCGTGACGTTCTGGGGTGCGCTGCCGCCGATGCTGGTGGATTTCTTCAGCCAGCCCGGCATCGAGAAGCGCGACCTGAGCAGCCTCTGCGTGGTCGGGGGCGGTGGCGCCGCCATGCCCGAGAATACCGCCGCGCTGATGCGCGAGCGCTATGGCCTGCAGTACCTGGAAGGCTACGGCCTGACGGAGACCGCTTCGTTCCTGTTCGCCAACCCGATGCACCGGCCCAAGCCGTCCTGCCTCGGCGTGCCCACCTATGGGGTGGAGGCCTACGTGATCGATCCGGAGACCCTGCAGCCGGTGCCGCAAGGCGAAGTAGGCGAGATCGTCGTCCACGGTGCGCAGATCATGCATGGCTACTGGAACAGCCCCAAGGCCAACGCCGAGTCCTTCATCGAACTCGACGGCAAGCGCTTCTTCCGTACCGGCGACCTCGCCAGCATGGACGAGGACGGCTACTACTTCATGCGCGACCGACTCAAACGCATGATCAACGCCGCCGGCTACAAGGTCTGGCCGGCAGAGGTCGAGGCCATGCTCTATCGCCACCCCGCCATCCAGGAAACCTGCGTGATCTCGGCCCGCGACAGCCATCGCGGCGAGACCGTGAAAGCGGTGATCGTGCTCAAGGCCGGACAGGAAACCACCACGGTCGAAAGCCTGCTGGCCTGGTGCCGCGAGCATATGGCGACGTACAAGGCGCCGCGCATCGTCGAGATCGTGCCGGCCATCCCCCGCACCGCCACCGGCAAGCTGGCATGGCGCACGCTGCAAGAAGCGGAACTGCGCAAATGAGCGCCATGGAGACCGAGACGCAATTCGACGACATCGTGACCGGTGGCAATACCGATGCGCCTTCGATGATGAGCGGGGAGACGGCGGCCGACACGATCCTTGGCCGGCCCGCGGTGCCGCCGGCGTGGGCACGGAACGGAGGGAAGCTCCGATGACATCCGCTTCCATGGCCCTGGAGGGCGCACAGGAAGACGTTCCGGCCGGGTTCGAGCCGCTGATCACGTCCGCCGGATTCCTCCATACCTGCGGCCAGTTCTACATGCACACGGACCAGCCCGTCGTGGGCTTCCGCGTGGGCCGGGAGCACCTGAACCTGATCGGCATCGCGCATGGTGGCTTTCTTGCCACGGTGGCGGACGTTGCGCTGGGCGCGGTGGTGCGGCGCGACCTCGCCGTGGCCGCCGCGCCGACCGTGCACCTCAGCATCGACTATGTGGGCGCGGTGCAGCCAGGGGACTGGGTGCAAGCGCACGTCCGGATCCTCAAGGATGGCCGCAAGCTCATCAATGCCGATTGCGATGTGCGCGTGGGCGAGCGCGTCGTGCTGCATGCCAGCGGGGCCTTCTTCGTCAAGGTGAGGGCGGGCAAGGCCGTCGCCTGACACCTTCCGGCCGCAGGATTCGCAACAGGAAAAAAGAAATGCACCTCACACTCAGCCTTCAGCGCGCCGTGCAACTGACACCGGATCGCACGGCAACCATTTTCCACGACCGCCGCCGCACCTATGGCGAGATGGCCGCACGCGTCGCGCGGCTGGCTTCCGGGCTGCGTACCCACGGCATGGCGACGGGCGACCGTGTCGCCATGCTCGCGCTCAATTCCGACCGCTATCTTGAGTACTTCATGGGGGTGTGGTGGGGCGGCGGCGTGGTGAACCCCGTCAATATCCGCTGGAGCGTGCCCGAGATGGCGTATTCGCTCGACGATTGCGACAMACGCATCCTGATCGTCGACGACCATCACCTGCACCTGGTGGATGCGATCCGCGCGGCGTCGCGCTCCGTCAGCGTGGTGATCCACGCTGGCGACGGCGAAGCGCCTGCCGGCATGCTGTCGTTCGAAGGCCTGATCGCGGCCAGCGAGCCGGTGGCGGATGCCGGCCGGGGCGGGGCCGACCTGGCTTCGGTGATGTACACCGGCGGCACCACGGGCTTTCCCAAGGGCGTGATGCAGACGCACCTGAACCTGTGGTCGAGCGGGATGCAACGGCTGGCGGAAGCGCCGCCCGTGCGCGATGCCGCCGTGCTGCACGCCGGGCCGTTCTTCCACGTGGCGAGCCTGGGGCGCGCCATCGTACAATGGCTGGCCGGCGAGACCCACGCCGTGATCCCGTCCTTCGACGCGGCCGACGTGCTGCGAGCGATCCGCGAGGACGGCGTCGCGGAGATCGCGCTCGTRCCCACCATGATCCAGGCGACGCTGTCGCACCCGGACTTTGCCATCACCGACTTCTCCCGGGTACGGCGGCTGACCTACGGCGCCTCGCCGATTTCCGCCGCGCTGCTGGAGGAGGTCATGGCGCGTTTGCCTGGCGTCGAGCTGAGCCAGTCGTATGGCCTCACCGAGGCCTGCCCGGGCGTCTCGTCGAACCCGCCCGCCAACCACAGTGAGGCTGGACGCCAAAGTGGCCTGTTCCGCTCGGTGGGCCGTGGCGGCCCGGCCGTGCTGGTGAAGATCGTCGACGAGGCCGGCAACGAGGTGCCGCGCGGCACGGTCGGCGAGATCATTGTGTTCGGACCGAACATCATGGCCGGCTACTGGAACAAGCCGGAGGAGACCGCCAAGGCGCTGCGCAATGGCTGGCTGCATACCGGCGACGGCGGCTATATGGACGAGCAGGGCTATCTCTTCATCGTCGATCGCATCAAGGACATGATCGTCAGCGGTGGGGAGAATGTCTATTCGGCCGAGGTGGAGAATGTCATCGCCAGGCATCCGGCGGTCGCCGCCTGCGCCGTGATCGGCGTGCCGCACGAGAAGTGGGGCGAGGCGGTCCATGCCGTAGTGGTGATGCGACCGGGCATGACGGTGGATGAGGATGACGTCCGTCGGCACTGCCGGGAGTTCATCGCCGGGTACAAGGTGCCCAAGACCGTGGAGTTCCGTATGGCGCTGCCGTTGTCGGGGGCGGGGAAGGTGTTGAAGAAGGATCTGCGGGCGCCGTTCTGGGAAGGACGAACGCGGGCGGTGAACTAGACGGAACGGGCCGCGATAGCGGCCCGTTTTTCTTTCAGCCGGGCATGACGATGGCCCAGCGTTTGCTCGTTTGCTCCCCCTCCCGCAATACGTCGCAATACGGGAGGGGGAGCAAACCGTCAGGGTTCGACCACGTTGAACATCGGATCGAAGTCCTCCAGCATCCCGAGCAGCTTCACCACGCTTGCCGTATCCCCCTCGACCTGGATGGCACCCGTCTCGACGAGATGGCTGAACATCGCAGGCAGGCCGTCACCGGCCTGCAGCGCGGCCAGTGCCTCGCGTCCCAGTGACACGCTCGCCGTGCATGCCCCACGCGCCGCGCCGGGCAGGTAGGTCATGGTGGCGTTTTCCAGCCGCATGGCCCAGCATTCGCCCGTCTCGGGGTTGCGCCATTCGATCTCCATCTGTTCGCCGTTGGCCTGGTCGCCATCCAGGCGCACGGCAAAGTAGTCGAGCAGCAGTTCTAGCGGCAGGACCGACACCAGGTCGCGGCTGACATTCCTGCGGCGCAGCTTCGGCACGCCCTTGCGCAGTTCCTGCGCCCCCAGCAGGAAGGCATTGCGCCAGGTCGACGATTCGGCCGCGAAGCCGAGCTGCTCCAGCGCGTCCGCGCACAGGGCGCGGGCGTCCTGGTTGGCCGGGTCGGCGAAGACCAGGTGGTTGCTGACCTCGGCCACCCAGCGGTACTCGCCGCGCGCGAAGTCGGCGCGGGCCTTTTCCAGCAGTGCCTCGGCGCCGCCCATATAGGCCACGTAGCGCGGGCCGGACTGCTCGGGCGGCAGCGTGTGCAGGTGGGCGGGGTTGCCGTCGTACCAGCCGAGATAGCGCTGCACGATGGCCTTCACGTTGTGCGAGATGGTGCCGTAGAAGCCGCGGTTGGCCCACGTGCTGGCGAGCGAATCGGGCAGCTTCATGACCTCCGCCACCTCGATGCCGGTCATCCCGCGGTTCATCAGGCGCACGGTCTGGTCATGCAGGTGCTTGTACAGGTCCCGCTGCTGGCGCAGGTAGTGGCGAATGCGCTCGTTGCCCCAGGTGGGCCAGTTGTGCTGGGCGAACACCACGTCGGCGGTCGGCGCGTAGCGGTCGAGTGCTTCGTCCAGGTAGCGTGACCAGACGCGGGCGTCGCGCGCCTGTGCGCCGCGCAGGGGGCAGAGGTTGTGCATGGTCTGCACGCCGATCTCGGCCGTGTTCAGCGCGCGCAGGCCGGGGAAGTGCATGAACATCTCCGACGGTGCCTCGCTTTCCAGCGCCAGGTGGAAGATGATCTCGACGCCGTCGATGACGTGCGTCTCGACTTCCTGCTCGATGGTCATGGTCGGCGGGATCAGCGTGCCGGTGCCCACCGGGATGCCCTTGCCGATGCCGCAGTCGACCTGGCCGCAGGCGTGCTTGGGCAAAGACAGCCCGCCCTGGAACATGCCACGCCGCATCATGGCATTGCCGGCCAGTACGTTCTCCGACACGGTATGCCACATGAAGCCCTGCGGTGCGATGATCGGTACCTTGCGGGCCACGGCATCGGCTTCGTCCAGCACGCCGCGCGCGCCGCCGTAGTGGTCGGCGTGGCTGTGCGTGTAGATGAGGGCGCTGACCGGGCGGTCGCCACGGTGCTTGCGGTACAGGGCAATTGCTGCCTCGGCGGTCTCGGCGACGGTCAGCGGGTCGATGACGATCACGCCAGTGTCACCCTCGATGAAGCTGACGTTGGCGACGTCGAAGCCGCGCACCTGGTAGACGCGCTCGGTCACCTTGAACAGGCCGTGGGCCATGTTCAGGCGTGCCTGTCGCCACAGGTTGGGGTGGACGGTGGGTGCGGGCTGCGGATCATCGAGGAAGGCGTAGTCGGCCATCGACCAGACCAGCCGGCCCCGGGCGTCGCGGATCTCCGCGTCGGGAATGGTACCGATGAAGCCGCGCTGGGCGTTCTCGAAGTCGATATCGTCCAGAACCGGCTGGACCTGAGAGGTTGCGTTCATGGGAAAGCCGTGAAGTGTGACAAGGGGAAAAAGCAAGGAAAAATCAGTCGGCGGCCTTGGCGCCGGAGGACTGGATAAGCTGAGCCACGACTGGCTCGTTGGCTTCGAAGTCGCGGCGGAATTCCACGGCGCTGTTGCCGACCGGTTCGAGCGAGTAGGTCTCCAGGCGGGTCCTCATGGCCGGGGAGCGGGCGGCGGCGCGGGCTTCCTTTTCCAGACGGGCCAACACGGCCGGGGGCGTCTTTGCCGGCGCCAGCATGCCGACCCATCCGGCCGGGGCGAGTTCGGCATCCTGGAAACCGGCCTCGGTCATGGTCGGTACATTGGGCAGGCCCTTGGCCCGCGTGCTGCCCATCACGGCAAGCGGTTTGATCTTGCCGGAATCCATGTAGGGCCGCAGCGCTACCAGTGTCCCCACGCCCCAGGTGATCGCGCCGGCGGCGATGTCCTGTGCCATCGGCGATTCGCCCTTGTAGGGGATGTGCGCCATGTCGAGCTGCCTGCTGCGGCTCAGGTAGGCACCGACCAGATGGGCATAGGTGCCTTGCCCGTACGAGCCGTAGCTGACCTTGCCCTTGTGCCGGGCGGCCCATGCCAGCAGGCCCTTGACGTCGTTCGCAGGGACGTCGGCGGAGGCGGCGAGCACGAGATTGCCGACGCACAGCTCCGACACGAAGGCGAAGTCGCGCCGGACGTTGYACGGCACGGAGGCATAAAGGTAGGGCGTATTGATGAGCGGTGCGGAGTGGGAGATGAGCACGGTGTAGCCGTCAGCTGTGGCACGCGCTACGTTCTGCAAGGCCAGGATGCCACCGCCACCTGGCTTGTTCTCCACCACGATGCTCTGACCCATCTGCCTGCCCATCTCGTTGGCGAACGAGCGGGCCACCGCGTCGAGCGCGCCCCCCGCGGGCGCCGGGACCACGAAGGTGATGGGACGGCTGGGATACTCCTGGGCGAAGCCGGCGCTGCTGAATGCCAGCGCCAGGACTACGGAAAGTGTCTTGATGCGCACGAAGTGGCTCCTCGCTTGTGTTTCGGTTGGCATGGCTGCCGCGTGGCGGCAACCGCTTCCCGAAGCGTAGGGCCGGCCCCTGGCGTTCATCCCACCGGGGTTGGGGGGCGGGGATTTCCCCAACACCGACCGCGAAACGCCCGCGCCGATCTTTGCGAAAACACGTAGACCACAAGTCAGAAGAGTTGATTTGAATACGCACCGCAAACTGGTGGTGACACACAACTTCATTGACCTGCAGCGTTATCGTGTCGTTTCCAGCGGGAAGGTGCCGACCGGAGCGGTTGCGCTGGCGATGGCGTTCGAGTACGACGGCGGAGGCCTGGGTAAAGCCATATCCCCGGGCGGCCCCTCACCCGCCATGCAGTGGCCGAGGCATGCCAGCTCGCGCGTCAGCGTAGTGGCATCGAGAAACCCGCTACGCCGCATTCGTTGCGGCATGCCTTCGCGACGCACCTGCCGGAGGGCGGCACCGATGTGCACACGATCCAGTTGCTGATGGGCCATCGCAGCCTTGCCACCACGGTGCGCTCTTGAAGATCGCGACCAGCACCGTGCGCGAGCCGTGCTGCCCGCCGACAGCTTGCTTACTGGCGCGCAGCAGCCGCACGCCGACAGCCCCTCAGTTTGTCTTGGCCTGCGCCAATGCAGACAATACAGCAAGGCTCATCGCGCCGACGCCCGCCTTGATCGTGGGCTCCGGCACGGGAGCGAAGAAGGGGGAATGGTTCGAGGGCAGCGCCGTCTCCCCCGGCTTGCGCGAAGCGTGGTAGCGCTGCGGATCGTAGGCGCCGATGAAGAAGTACATCGACGGCACGCCGGCATTGACGAACTCCGAAAAGTCCTCGCTGCCAGTGATCGCCGGCATGCGCGTCACGCCCTTGCCGTAGGCGCTGCGCAACACGGCCTCGGTACGGGTTACCAGTTGCGCATCGTTGATGACGGCCTTGCCGCCCTCAGTAATGCGCACCTCGGGCTCGGGGGCGCCAGCCATGTCGGCCACCGCCTTGGCGGTCCGGTTGACGCCTGCCAGCATCTGCTCGCGCACCTCGGGTTTATAGGACCGGATGGTCCCGCGCAGGACCACGTCGTCGGGGATGATGTTGCCTACGGTGCCGCCCTGGATAGCGCCGACTGTGACCACGCCGAATTCCTTCGGGTCCTTCTCGCGGCTGATCACGCTTTGCAGGTCTACCACGAAGCGTGATGCCATCATGACAGGATCGATCGTCCTGTTCGGGGCGGAACCATGCCCGCCGCGGCCTTTGAAGCGGACTTCCAGGTCATCCGAATTGGAAGTGAGCGGGCCGGCATCGAAACCGATGAAGCCCACCGGCATGGGCGCCGTGTGAAGGGCAAAGGCGTAATCAGGCTTGCCGAAGCGCGTGAACAGGCCGGCCTCGAGCATGGCCTTTGCCCCGGAAACCAGTTCTTCCGCCGGCTGCGCCACGAACATCAAGGTGCCATGCCATTGCGCTTTCATCGACACCAGCGTCTGCGCGGTGCCCACCCAAGCCGCCATGTGCACATCGTGCCCGCAGCTGTGTGCGACCGGCGTGGGCTTGCCCTTCCAGTCAGTGACTGCTTTGCTGGCGTAGGGCAGTCCCGTCTTCTCCTCCATCGGCAAGGCGTCGAGTTCGGTGCGCACCAGCACCGTAGGCCCTGGGCCATTACGGAAGATCGCCACCAGGCCCGTCTTGCCGATGCCCTCGGTGACGTCGAAACCGAGCCTGCGCATCTCGCTGGCCAGCCTCGCGGCGGTGCGGGTCTCCTGGAATCCGAGCTCGGGGTGCGCGTGCAGGTCCATGTAGAGGGCGTCGAGCGCGGGGTAGGCCGACACCAGGTTGCCATCGATTGCGGTCTTGAGCTTCGCCACATCGATCTCGGCCTGGGCGCAAACCGTGCTGGCGAACATACTCAGCAACACACCGCCGGCAAGCTGCGATATCCGGGAAGAAAAGGTCATGCAAACGTCTCCGTTGATCTTGGTAGCGGGAGCGCGGCGATCGGCAAACACCGGCGTCACGTTAGTGCCTGGAGCACTAGGCTAGCTGATCGCTGTGGCGGATTCGCCCCCCGGAATGGGTGGCTGGGGATTGCCCTTACGTCAGGGCCACATGCCGCATGCCTTCACACGGCGCGCCAATGCCCCTCCCAGAACTTGTCGCGAATCTGGCGCTTGAGCACCTTGCCAACCGCGCTGCGCGGCAGGTYGGTCCAGAACTCAACCGACTTGGGCGCCTTGACGCCGCCGAGCACCTGCTTGCACTGCGCCATCAGCTCTTCGGCCATGACCTCGTGTCCGGGCTTGACCTGCACGATCGCCTTGACCGCCTCGCCCCATTTGGGATCGGGTACCCCGATCACCGCGCAATCGAGCACGGCCGGGTTGTTGAGGATGACGGCCTCGATTTCCGACGGGAAGACATTGAAGCCACCACTGACGATCATGTCCTTCCTGCGGTCGACGATGGTGATGAAGCCGCGCTCGTCGCGGATGCCGATGTCGGTCGTGTGATGCCAGCCGAACGTCGATACCTGCGCGGTTTCTTCCGGCATCTTGTAGTAGCCCTTCATGACCATGGTCGAGCGGACCACGATCTCCCCTTTTTCACCGGGGCCGAGGAGGTTGCCGTCGTCGTCCATGATCTCGACGCACGCCAGCGGCGTGCCCTTGCCGGCCGAGCGCAGCGCGGCGTCGTCGAAGCTGCCGTTCGGCAGCAGGTAGTCCTGCGGCCGCTTGAAAATCACCGGCATGCCGCATTCGCTCTGGCCGTAAACCTCGTGCACGACCGGGCCGAAGCGCTCCACCGCCTCGCGCATCCGCTCCGGGGCGATGGGCGCGCCACCGACCAGCAGGCATCGGAGCGAGGACAGGTCCGCGGTGGCAATGGCCGGGTCCGCCAGCAAGGCGTAGAGGACGGTGGGCGGGAGGAACATATGGGTGATGCCCTCGCGCTGGATGACCTCCAGCACGGTCTTTGGATCGAAGCCTGGCAACACCACGGTGCGGCCGCCCCGGATCGCCCCTGCCAGCGTGACGATGGCGGCCGCATGCGTGAGCGGCGCCACCGCCAGCACGCGCGAGGCGCGCTCCAGTTGCAGCGATTCGTAGACGTTGATCAGGGCGATCTCGTATGAGCGGTGGGTATGCTCCGCGCCTTTCGACGGGCCGGTAGTGCCGCCGGTGGGCTGCAGCAGCATGGTCTGGTCCGGATTCTCCGGCGGCGCGCGAAACGGCTCACGGTAGGCGTCGAGCCAGTCCTGCAGGCAGTCGCCATGCGCCGAGGGTTGGTCGATGCAGATGAACTTGCGCACCCGTGGCAGGCCGGCCTTCAGCGCCAGCACGGCGTTTTCGTACGCGCTGTGGAACAGGATGGCCTCGCAGTCGGCGTAGTCGAGCACGGCGATGTTGGTCTCTACCGCGTTGCGCGTGTGCACCGAGATCCAGGCCATGTCGGCCCGGTTGGCAGCGATCTGCAGCAGGCTGATGCGATAGTCGTTCGGCGCGTAGATCGCGATATGCGCGCCGGGCGACAGCGCCTTGTCGGCGTTCAGGCCATGGGCCACGGCATGCACGAAGCGCCTGGCCTGGGCAAAGGTGACGTGCGTGGCGCCGTCGATGAAGGCGAGGTCATCCGCGAAGCGTGAGGCGGCGGCGTCGAAGTAGTCTGCTAGGCGCATTGGGTTCTCCTTTGTGCTTCGCCGGCCCAGCCGCGGGGTAGGGCGGGCCAGCTGATGGTCTGGATGGGGGCTCGCCCGCCGTGGCGGGACGGCGTGCTCAAGGTGTGACGATATTGAATTGGGTGTCGAAGGTATCGAGCATGCCGATGAACTCGCCCAGCTTCTGGCCCTGACCCTCGAGCTTGATCTGGCCCTTACTGACCGCGGTCGGGAAGTCCAGGCGACGCAGGTTGATCTCGTCCAGCGTGGCCTTGGCCAGGCGCACGGTGACGTCGGCGTTCGGGTTCAGTTCGCCGCGCCGGTATGTCAGCACGCCGTTGTGCAGCGTCAGCGCGAAGGGCTGCTTGCTGTCCTCGAACACCCAGTTCAGCGTCATGTCGTGGCCCTGTGCCTTCCCGGCGTTCATGCGCACGGCAAGGTAGTCGAAGAACAGGCCAGGTTCCATCGCCTGGATCATGTCGAGGCGGGTGGCGCCCATGTCGTACTTCGGGACACCGTTGCGCAGTTCCATGGCTGCCGTCAGGTAGGCGTTGCGCCATGTGGCATTTTCAGTCTGGTAGCCGAGTTGCTCCAGCGCCGCCGCCTGCAGGTCACGCGCGGCCTTGTTGTCGGCATCGGCGAATACGACGTGGTTGCCGAGCTGCACGGCCCAGCGGTAATCCCCCTTGTCCATCGCGCCGCGCATCAGGCGCAGCACGGCGTCAGCACCGCCCATGGCGGCTACATAGCGCCTGGCGGCATCGGTTGGCGGCAACGGGTCGAGGTTTGCCGGATTGCCGTCGTAGAAGCCGAGGTAGCGCTGGTACACGGCACGCGAGTTGTGGCTGAGCGAGCCGTAGTAGCCGCGCGTGTACCACTTGCGGTCGAGGTCGCCCGGAAGCTTGTCCATCTTCTCGGAGATCTCGGCCGGTGTGTAGCCTTTGTTGATCAGGTTCAGCGTGCCGTTATTGAGGTATGCATACATGTCACGCTGGTCGGCCAGCATCGTGCGGATGCGGTCGGCGCCCCAGGTCGGCCAGTTGTGCGACACGAACATCACGTCGACCTTGTCGCCGTAGCGCTCCAGGCTCGCGTCGATGTAGGTGGCCCACGCCTTGGGGTCGCGCACCAGCGCGCCACGCAGCGTGAGAATGTTGTGCATCATCGGCGTCGTGTTCTCCGACATGCACAACGCCCGCAGCTCAGGGAAGAAGAAATTCATCTCGGCAGGCGCTTCCGTGCCCGGCGTGAGCTGGAACTCGACCTGGACACCAGCGATCCGGTGCGTCTCGAACGTGTTCCGGATCAGCACGGTCGGCGCAAGCAGGGTCTGCGTGCCGTGCACCGGCAGGCCCTTGCCGAGCCCGCCGTCGATCTGCCCGAGTTCGCCGTGCGGCAGCAGGACGCCGTACTGGAACTGCGCGCGGCGCATCATGGCGGTTCCGGCCAGGACTCCCTCGCTGATGGCTTCCTCCATGAAGCCGGCCGGGGCATAGATCTTCACCTTGCCGGAACGCACGTCAGCCTCGTCCACGACGCCGCGCACGCCGCCGAAGTGGTCGCCGTGGCTGTGGCTGTAGGCCACCGCCACCACCGGCTTGCGCGGGCGATGCTGGTAGTACAGTTCCAGCCCTGCGCGGGACGTCTCGGTCACGGTCAGCGGGTCGATGATGAACAAGCCCTCGTCGCCCTCGATGATCGTCATATTGGCCGCGTCAATGCCGCGGACCTGGTAGATGCGCGGCGCCACCTCGAACAGGCCGGCGTTGCGGTTCAACTGGGCCAGCCGCCACAGGGCAGGGTTGATGGCGTCGGACACCTTGTCGGTATCCAGGAAAGCGTAGGAGTCCAGGTCGATCACGACCTGCCCGGCCGCATTGCGGATCTTGCCCTTGAATGGCGCCACCAGGCCGCGCGTGACCGACTCGAAATCGGTGCGGTCGGTAAACGGCAAGGCCTTCACGGCCTCGGCGTTCTTCGCGGCGGTGATGGTGCTCGGCGGCAGGCTGCCTTGCGGGTTGGCGGCCAGCACGGGCTGGAACAGCGTCGCGCCGATCAGCGACGCCATCACGGCCAGACGGCAACGCGCGGTTGAAAAGCGATTCATACATCCCTCCAGTAAGTCTTCTCTATGCGGCAGGCGGGGCGTTCACCGCCGGATCAGCGACGCGATGAACTGCCGCCCCTGCTCGGTGTACGGCGGGGGCAACGGATCCAAGGCCTTTGGCGGGCAGCGATAGACGGCTCGCGCGTGGCTGAACGTGCGGAACCCGTCCCGGCCGTGGTAGACGCCCATGCCGCTTGGGCCGACGCCGCCGAACGGCAAATCCTCGACGCCGCCGTGAGCGAGCACGCCGTTGAGCGTCACGCCGCCCGACGTGGTGCGCGTCGAGGACGCGCGCTTCTTCCGTGGGGTCGGTGCCGAAGTAGTACAGGCCGAGCGGATGCGGATGCGCCTCGATGTACGCAAGCACCTCGTCGATGGAGTCGTAGGGCTTCACCGGCAACAGCGGCCCGAAGATCTCGTCCTGCATGATGGCCATGTCGTCGGTCGGGTCGATGACCAGCGCCGGGGCCATGCGGCACACCGTGCCTGCGTCATCAAAGGACTCGTTCGCCGGGCTCAGCTCGACGACGCGGGCGCCATGACGGGCCGCGTCGGCCAGGTAGCCCTGCAGGCGCCGCAGGTGCCGCTCGTTGACGATGGCCGTGTAGTCGGGGTTGTCGCGAAGCGTGGGATAGCACCGCGCCACGGTGTCGCGGGCCGCGTCGATGAAGGCTTCCACGCTCGCTTTCGGCACGAATACGTAGTCGGGCGCCAGGCAGATCTGGCCTGCGTTGCACAGCTTGCCGGCCATGATGCGGGCCGCGGCCTCGCGCAGGTCCGCCGACTGCGAGACGATGGTCGGCGATTTGCCGCCGAGTTCCAGCGTGACCGGCACGAGATTCTGCGCCGCGGCGGCCATTACCTTGCGCCCGACGGAGCCCGCGCCGGTGAACAGGAGATGGTCGAAACGCTGGCGGGTAAAAGCTTCACCAACGTCCTGGCCGCCTGTCACCACCGCGACCTCGCGCTCGTCGTAGGCCGAGCGGATCAGCCGCGCCATCAGCTCCGCGGTGGCCGGGGTGAATTCCGATGGCTTGATCACCGCGCGATTGCCCGCGGCGAGGATGCCGGGCAAGGCCATGAAACACGCGGCCATCGGGAAGTTCCACGGCCCCATGACGCCCACCACGCCCCGCGGCTGGTATTGCACCCAAGCCTCGCCACGCGGCACCGGGCGCGGCTCCGGCTGCATCCATTGCTCCACTTGCGCGCGTGCGTGCTTCAGCGCGTTCAGCGGGGAAAGCACCTCGGTCACGCGGGAGAAATCATGGCTGCGGTGGCCGAAGTCGGCGCCGATGGTCTCTACGATCTCCTGCTGGTGATCCACCAGCAGGCCGATCGCGCGGTCCAGCCAGTCGATGCGCTGCGCCGCACTGGCCGGTCCGGCTGCCAGATGCGCCGCCCGCTGGCACGCGACGATGGCGGCGATCCGGGCGTCGATGCCCGCGCTGGTGCAGGTGGGGGTATTGTCTTGCATGCTGTCTTCTCCTTGATCTCAGCCGGCCGTGCCGGAACGGCCGAGGATCAGGTCGGCGGCCTTCTCGCCGATCATGATGGCGGGGGCATTGGTGTTGCCGCCGATGATCGTCGGCATGATCGAGGCGTCGGCCACTCGCAGGCCCTCCACCCCGCGCACACGCAAATCCGGATCCACCACGGACGCAACATCCCCGCCCATGCGGCAGGTGCCCACGGGGTGGAAAGCCGTATCAGCCTGCTGGCGGATCATGGCGCGGATGGCGTCGTCGTCGCTGCCGTCGGCCGCGAGGTGGCCATGGTGCAGCGGCTTCGCGCCGAAGCGGGACAGCGGCGCCTGGTCCAGGATGCGCTTGACGATGCGCACGCCTCTCACCAGCACATCCATGTCGCGTTCATCGGACAGCATGTTCAGGTCGATGGCGGGCACCTCGCCGGGATCGGCGGACTTCAGGCGCAGCACGCCCCGGCTGTATGGGCGCAGCACGCAGACGTGGCACGAGTAGCCATGGCCGTACGGATGCTTGCGGTCGACGATGGCCGGCGCAAAGTGAAGTTGAAGGTCGGGATCGGCCAGTTCCGGCTGCGACTTGATGAACGCACCCGCCTCCACGAGATTGCTGGTCCACATGCCGGTGCGCACGCGCCGGTAGTAGCGGCGCAGTTCCATTGCCATGCGCAGGCCGCCGCGCAACGAGATGCCGAACAGGTCGGCGGTGGTCAGCCGCGCCGACAGCAGCGCGTCGACGTGCTCCTGCAGGTTGCGGCCCACTTCGGGCGCGTCGTGGATGACGGCGATGCCATGCTCGCGCAGATGGCCGGCCGGCCCGATGCCGGAGAGCATCAGCAGTTGCGGCGAGCCATATGCCCCGGCGCTCAGGATGATCTCGCGCCGGGCCCGCAGCACCTGCTCCCGGCCATCGCGCATCACGGCCACGCCGGCGGCGCGCTTGCCGTCGAACACGATGCGCAGCACCTGCGTATCCGTCAGCACATGCAGGTTGCCGCGTCCGCCGGACAGGTCGCCCTTGCCGCCCCGGCTGCCGTGCAGGTAGGCGCGGGCGGCATTCCACCGTTCACCGTTGCGCTGGGTGACCTGGAACATGCCCGCGCCTTCCTGGCGCGGACCGTTGAAGTCGTCGTTGCGCGGGTAGCCGGCCGCCTGCGCGGCCTCGATAAACAGGTGCGAGAACGGCGTGGGCGAGCGCACGTCGCTGACATGGAGCGGACCATGGCCGCCGTGCAGCGCGTCGTCGTCGCGGCCCGCCAGGCGCTCATTGCATTCGGCGCGCCGGAAGTACGGCAGCACGTCCTGCCACGCCCACCCGTCGCAGCCGAGCGCCGCCCAGCGGTCGTAGTCGCCAGGCGTGCCGCGGATGTAGATCATGCCGTTGATCGACGAGCTCCCACCCAGGCCCCGGCCGCGCGGCTGGAAGCTGCGGCGCCCGTTGAGTCCGGCCTCGCGCTCGGAGCGGTAAAGGTAGTTGCGCTGGCTGCGACGAGTGACGGTAACGGCCGCCGCCACCGGCGTCGTGACCAGTGCACTTTTGTCGTGCGGCCCTGATTCGAGCAGCGCGACTCTTCCGCTGCCTGCGTCGGCCAGACGGCCCGCCACGGCACAGCCGGCCGATCCGCCGCCAATCACGATGTAGTCAAACTGACTTTCCATCAGGTGCATTCCTTGTCCTCGTGAGATGTCCAGGCTCCGCAGCCCTTCACTGACCTGGCATGCGGATGCCTTCATACGCTCGACCATCCAGTGGCGTGTCATGGAACGGCAGCCTAGATGCCGCGCCGGTCCTGGTTGCGCACTTCCACCTGCCTCGGATAGACACGGCAGCAGGGAGGTCGCCCACTGGAAGATCCCGTTTCGCGTAAGAAGCGGGCGCGCGAATTCTTGCTGCGATCGGCTTCCCCGGCCGCCAACGCCAGAATTCGCACAGTAAGTGCGACTAGCCGGATACGTGTCTCTTGCCCCCGGCGTCACAGACGGATTGAAGCATTCGAGATAGGGGCGATACCCACCGGGCTTGGGGGGGGAATTGTGTAATGCGCCGAACGGGGCAATGTCGCGACAAGGGTGCTGGAATATCGTCAGCGAGCCACATTACGAATTGACCGGCTGCGCCAATCTCTGTGGCGTTGCTTCAGGCGCGAGGGCGGAACCTGATCCCGGAAACGGCGCTGGAGGCAGCGCTGGAGGGCGATGGAGCGCAGGCACAAGCTTTCGACATTGCCGGTGCCGCGCTGCTCATCAACTGACTGCGTGGAACGCCGGCAGGACTTCCGCGGCGATTTCTTCGATCACCTCGCGCGGCGGGCGCCCCGAGGCCGGTAAGTTCAGCGATACATGATGTGTCCCGCTTTCACGCATGTCCCGCAGCACGTCGACCAGGCCGCGCCGCCCGACGTGGTAGCCCAGTGGAATGGGCGTTGCGGGCGCGTCCGGGTTGGCATCCAGGTCCAGTCGCATGGCCACACCAAAGCCTCGGAACGCACCGGGCACGGCGCGCTCGACCGCGGTGCGCCACATCCGGTGCCTGGCGTGCTGGTCCTGCGGCTCGCGGTGATAGGTCATCCAGCCGCAGGCGTTCCGTGCGATCCAGTCGACGCTCTGGCCGCCTGAGCCAACGGCCAGCAGCGGGATGGCGGCTGGCGACGCCGGCAACAGGAAGAACGCCGGCGAATCGGGACCTGCGTGGTCAGGCGCGACTCGTGAGGGCAGGTTGACCGCCGCCGCGACGGTCTCCCAGTTGCGCCGGAACAGTTCCCTGCGTTGCTCGGTGTCCTTGCCGAACGCGGCGTACTCCGGTGGCCGGTCGCCGGAGCCCAGGCCGAGCATGAAGCGATTCTGCGACAGTGCATTGGTCGAGATGGCACCCTTGGCAATATGCAGCGGATGCCGCAGTGTCAGGACGATGGCGCCGCTGGCCAGGGCGATCTGTTCGGTCCGCGCAGCCAGCGCGCCGAGGAAGACCCAGGGATCGAGGTGGCCGACTGGATCCGGATAGTCGGCACTGTTGAGCGGCACGTCGCGGATCCAGAGCACACGAAATCCGAGCGTGTCGGCCAGGCGGGCCAGCCCAAGCTGCTCGCTGAAGTCCGCCACGGTTTGCCCGRCCCGGAGCATCGGCAGTGACAGGCCCACGGAGAGTTGCCGGTCACTGAAGACCCGCCCGAACGTGCCTGCGTGCTTGTTGTCCATCGCGCATTCCTCCTTTCGCGCAGCGCTTCACGGCGCCTTCAGCTCGGCGGTGACGGCGACCGCCACGGGCAGCCGGCCCGGCAGGTTGCGCACCCCGCACAAGGAACGCGCATGGCCGGCCCGGCCGGCGAATACCGCCGCCAGCAATTCCGAGGCGCCGTCGAGCACATACGGATGGCGCTCGAAATCGTCGGTGCACGCGACATAGCCTTCCACGCGCACGATCTGCCTGACACGTCCGAATCCCCCCAGGTAGCGATGCATCTGGGAAAGGGCATTGAGGGTGGCCAGCCTGGCGGCGAGCCGGCCTTCCTCGACCGTCAGCTCGCCACCGACCAGGCCGACCAGTTTCGGCTGGCCGGCGACCATCGGGCCCTGCATCGATACGAACAGCATCGCACCCGCCTCCACCACCGGCAGGTAGGCGCCCAGCGGCTGCATCGGTTCGGGCAAGGCAAGGCCAAGCGCCGCCAGGCGCTCCATCACGTCGTCAGCCATGGTTGGGCTCCCGCGTTATTGCATGACGCCGGCAAGGCATCATGCCACCCAAGGCAGGAGCACAATGCTGCCCCGGGCGTGTTGGCCGGCGATGCGCCGGTGTGCCTCGGCAGCCTGCGACAAGGGCAGCACGCTGTCAACCTGCGGCTTGATCTTGCCCTCCCGGATCGGGGCGAGCCAGGCGTCAAAGTCCTCGATGTCGCCCACCAGCGTGCCGCGCAACTGCTTCTGCGCGAAGAAGAAGTCGCGGATATCGAAGGTGACATCCGTGCCGGCCATGAAGCCCATGGCCACGATGATGCCGAGGGGCTTCACCGCGGCAATCGTGCGGGGCAGGATGTCGCCACCCAGGTTGTCGATCGCGACATCGACGCCGCGGCCATCGGTCCAGGCGTGCAGTGCTTCAACGAAATCCTCTTCCCTGGCATTGATGACCAGTTCGGCGCCGAGGTCTTTTGCGAGCGCGGCAGAGGCGTTGTCCTGCACGGTGGTGGCCACGCGCGCGCCGAGGGCACGGGCTACCTGGATGGCCATCATGCCGGTGCTCGACGCGCCGGCATGAATCAGCACCATGTCGCCTTCGGTGACTTCGCCGACGATCTGCACCGAGCGGATGGCGATCAGCAGCGCCACCGGCAGTGCCGCAACCTGCTCGACCGGCAGGCCGGTGGTGTCGCGCAGCAGCCAGGCCTCGGGCACGACGATGTACTGGGCATAGGTGCCCGGGATCTGGATGCCGGGGATCGCGTAGCTGGCCGCCGCGGTCACCGGGCGGATGCCGGCCTCGGCCGCAGCGGTCGGGTAGCCTGGCATGGAGATCACGCGATCGCCGGGCGCGAAGCGGGTTACGCCCTCGCCAAGCCCGGCCACTTCCCCGACTGCGTCGGATCCCAGGATGTGGGGGAACGGCAGCGCCGGGGCGATCTGCCCGAGGCGCACATAGTGATCCAGCCGGTTCACGCCGACGGCCAGTACCTTGACCAGCACTTCGCCCGGGCCGGGCGTCGGGGTAGCCATGTCTTCCAGTTGAATCTGCTCGGGTCCGCCAAAGGACCGGATGACTGCTGCTTGCATCTTGGAACTCCAATATCAGTGAATCGGTGCCTCGGTTCGAGGCACCTGGTGTCTTTGTCCTGTGTCTTTGCCCTGTGCTCTACGACCGGGGCCAGGGACAATGCCGCGACGGTGGACGAGCTTGACCAGAACCTGGCCCGGAGCGCACCACGCCGCGGCGTAGCAAGGCCTCGTCCCACGCTTACGCGAGCAGCACCGTGATGGCCTTTTCTTCGGTGTAGGCCAGCACGCCGGACAACCCGCATTCGCGCCCGATGCCGCTGGTCTTCATGCCGCCCCAAGGCAGCCGCGCATCGATCGGTGCCCAGCAATTGATGCCGATGGCGCCCGCCTTGACCGCATGCGCGACGCGATGGGCCCGTGCCAGGTTGCTGGTCCAGACGGTGGCGGCAAGCCCGTAGCGCGTATCGTTGGCCAGTGCGATCGCCTCGTCTTCGGAATCGAAGGCAATCACGACTCCGACGGGACCGAAGATTTCCTCCTGCGCGATGCGCATGCTGTTGCGCGCCTTCGCAAAGATGGTCGGCCTGGCGAACCAGCCGCGCGTGTGCGGCGCGACGCCACCAGCCAGCAACTGAGCGCCTTCCCTGATGCCCTCCGCGATATAGGCGTTGATGCGCTCGAATTGCTCGCGCTTGGCCACGGCACCCATCTGCACGCCTTCCGCCGCAGGATCGCCGACCGCGATCGATGCCGCCACCTCCGCCAGCGCCGTGGCAAACGAATCGGCAAGGCTGCGGTGCACCAGGATGCGCGAGCCAGCGGCGCAAACCTGTCCTTGGTTGAAGAACAGGCCCATCGCGCAGCCTTTCACAGCGGCTTCCAGCGGCGCATCCTCGAACACGATCTGCGGGCTCTTGCCGCCGAGTTCCAGTGATRCGCGCTTGAACAGCGGCCCGGCAATGCGCTGGATCTCGCGCCCGACCTCGGGGCTGCCGGTGAAGGTGATCTTGTCCACGCCGGGGTGCTCGCACAACGCGCGGCCCACGACCTCGCCAGCGCCGGTCACGACGTTCAGCACGCCGTCAGGGAACCCGGCTTCCTTGCACAGCGCCGCAAGATGCAACGCGGACTGCGGCGTCTCCTCGGCCGGCTTCAGCACCAGGGTGCAGCCGGCGGCCAGCGCCGGCCCGATCTTCCAGCAGGAGTTGCGCCGCGTCGCGTTCGCACAGGTCTGCAAGCTTGCCGATCAACCGGCCACGTTCCGTGCCGGACATGCGCGACCAGATTCCGCCGTCCAGCTGAGCGCGCGCAGCCTGTACCGCACGGTCCACATCCTCGCGCGTGCCGGCGGCCATGGTAGCGATGACGCTCTCCGTCACCGGGCTGGTGACGTCGAGGGTAAGACCGCTGGAGGCGGCCACGGCCTGCCCGTCAATGAAGTGCCGAAGCATCGGGATCATCTTTTGTCTCCTGTTGGCCAGCCGCAATGTCTGGCGGCTGTCTGCCCGCGGGATCGAGGGCGAGCCGGCAGTCTCCCAAGGTCGCCGCAGTCCGGCCATTGCGAAGATTCGCAGTGCTGTTCCGCCGGCCAGCGGAGATCGGATAATTGACCGACCGCACGGTCGGTTATAAGATCGGTCGCGTTACGTGGCCGGCTGATCGCGCGTAGGGCGAGAACGGCGCGCAAAGGAGGCGACATGATCACGCAAAGCTATGAAGCAGTGCTGCTGTGCGCACAACGGGAGCTGCGCGATACGCTGCTGGCAAGCGGCCGTGCCCCGGCCAGGCCGGGCAGTCGTGAACTGGCTGCCGAGATGCTGCTGAACCTCGATGACGCGCAAGCTTGCTGGCGCGTGGCCGCGCGATGGCTGCGGGCGAGCTTTGCCGTGGATCGGGTCGACGCAGGCTTCCACACGCCCGGGCAGCGCTACTACATCCCCTCGGCGCAGGCGCTCGCGTCCGACGATGTGCCGCAGATGGCCGGCACGCCCATCGATACCCACGAAGCGGGCGTCGCTTCGCTATGGCTCACTGGCGAGCCGATCGCCTTCCGGGAAGTCGACAGCGATGCGCGGCTGAGCCGGTCGCTGCGCCGGGTCCTGACCCATGCGCACACCGCGTCCAAGCTCGCGACATGCGTGCGCCACCAGTCCAGACCGGTTGGCCTGATCTGCCTGGACCAGCTCGACCGGGTACGCAACTGGTCGGAGCAGGACGCGCTGCAGCTCAAGAGCGTGGCGGCCGACATTCTCGGCCCCATTCTCCATGCCGCGCGCCAGCTGGCTGCGCAGCGCGACGCGGCGTGCGGGGAGGGCGCGGCACCGCCTGCCGACGCCAGCCAGCTGACTGCGTCGGAGGCCCGCGTCGCGCGCCTGGTTGCGCGCGGCCTCAGCTACAAGGAAATCGCCCGCGAGCTGGAGCGCTCGCATTCCACCGTCGATCATCACCTGCGCAGTATCCGGCAGAAGCTTGGCGTTTCCTCGACGTCCCGCCTGATCCGCGTGCTTGCCGGGATTTTCCCGCAGCATGCCAACTGAGCGACAGGATGGTCCCTGTCCGGACCTTGAGACACTGGATACCCCTTGCAAGCCGGGTGGCCTGATGGGGCACCAGCACCGCAGCGAGATTTGTCCACCATTTGTCCATCATTTGTCCACCGCATGACCGGATAAGCCTGTGGACAAGCCGGGCGGGGACAGATAGCCAACGGCCTCCGAGGATTTGATCAATGTTCCGGCAAAGAGAGTAGCCGCAACCGAACCGCCGGATCTGGCACGAATAGTACGAATGCTCCTATAACTGGAAGGTGGACCGGAAGGCACCGGCCTCACTTGTCTAGGAGGAGCATCATGTGCCGCTGGCTGGCCTACTCGGGCAAATCCGTTCCGCTGGAAACGGTGCTGTTCCAGCCGGAACACTCGCTGATCGACCAGAGCCTGAATTCGCGGCTGGGTCAAACCACTACCAATGGCGACGGGTTCGGTGTCGGCTGGTACGGGCGTCACTCGGAGGTGCCGTTCCGCTACCGCTGCCTGCACCCGGCCTGGAGCGACACCAACCTGCGTGAGACGGCGCGGGCCGTGCGGGCGCCGCTGTTCGTCGCCCACGTGCGCGCGGCCACCGGCACGCCGACGCAGGAGACCAACTGCCATCCGTTCCGCTTCGGCCGCTGGCTGTTCGTGCATAACGGCCTGATCCGCGAATACCCCCTCGTGCGGCGCGACCTGATGATGGCCGTGGCGCCGCACCTGTTCCGCTGGATCGAGGGATCGACCGATTCCGAGGTCATGTTCTTCCTGGCCCTGACCTTTGGCCTGGAGCGCGACCCGTGCAGCGCGCTGGAGCAGATGGCCGGGCTGATCGAGGACGTCGGCCACCGCCACGACGTGCAGTATCCACTCAATATGACCGTCTGCGTGACCGATGGCCGGCAGATCGTGGCAGTGCGCTATTCGAGCGAGGCAGACTCGCGCTCGCTGTTCCACAGCACCTCGTTCCGGCAGTTGCGCGCACTCTACCCGGATGACCCGCGCGTCATCGCCGCCGGCGACGATGCCTTCCTGGTGCTGTCCGAGCCGCTGATCAATGTGCAGGGGGTGTGGGAGGAGATTCCCGAGGCGAGCATCCTGGTCGCCCGGGGCGGTGAGATCGAGCACAACCGCTTCCTGCCGCGGCTGCCGAACCAGTCGAAGTAAGGGGGCGGTCGGAGGCGAATCGGGAGCGGGATTCAGCGCCACAAGGGCGGGCAGGCGGTGGTGGACTGCTTGCCGGGCTGGCAGCTATTTGGGATAGACGCGTGAGTGCCGTTCTGGATGCTCGGCCACGGCCCAAAGCGCCGCAAGGTGCTCGCGATGACGATTCGCATGGTGTCCCCGGAGCGATTCGTCGAAATTTTCAGAAAAGTCTTGCCAGCCAACTGCGCGCGCCTTAGTATTCGGTCCCTTCGCAACACGAAGCGCGGCTGCAAAGCAGACGGGACAAGGGTTGCGGGGGCAAAGGTGAGGTTGGCGGTGCTATTGCTATAGGCGCGGCGAACCGGAGCAAAAAAAAGTTTTGCAAAACCTTTGATAAAACGTAGAAAGTAATTCATAATCTCGTTTCTCTGCTGCTGAAAACAAAGCAGCGACGCGGTAAGCAAAGCGAATCGCGGCAAGTTCTTTAACAAACAAACAACCGATAAGTGTGGG